>NZ_CP030352.1:3277500-3451315 GCF_000876675.2 Novosphingobium sp. P6W | reverse complement strand
TAGCGTGAGGTTCCCCCCGGATGAAACATCTCCTGCCCCTGGCCGCTGCTGCGGCGTTTGGTCTCTGCGCCGCCGTTTCCGCACAGGATGGCCCCTTGCCCAAGGGCACCGCCCTGCCACCGCCGCAGGATGCGGGCGCGCAGCCCGATGCGCCCGTCGCTCTGATGAAGGAAGTGACCAGGCGCCTCGCCGCTGACGATTTCGAGGGGCGCGCGCCCAGCACCAAGGTCGAGCCGAAAATACTCGATTACATCGTCGAGCAGTTCAAGAAGGCAGGGCTCCAGCCGGGCAACAAAGGCCAATGGCTGCAGCCGGTGCCCACGGTGGAGATCACCGGCAGCGGCTATACCCCGCTCACGGTTTCCGGCGCAGGCAAGGCCCTTTCGTTCAGGTTCGGCGGCGATTACGTGGCCGCCAGCTACCGCGTGACGCCCAAAACGCAGGTGAAGGACAGCGAACTGGTCTTCGTCGGCTACGGCATCAATGCGCCGGAACTGGGCTGGAACGACTATGCCGGCATCGACATGAAGGGGAAGACCGCCGTCATCCTCGTCAACGATCCCGACTATGCGATGGAAAACGAGCAGGGCCTCTTCAAGGGCCGACGCATGACTTATTACGGCCGCTGGACCTACAAGTTCGAGGAAGCCGCCCGCCAGGGCGCCACCGCCGCGCTGATCGTGCACGATACTTTCCCGGCCGCCTATGGCTGGAAAGTTGTCAACTCCAGCTGGACCGGCGCGCAGTATTACGTGCAGAAACCGGATGACGGCAAGGATCAGACCGCCGCCAACGGCTGGGTGCAAAAGCCCGTCGCCGAAGCGATCCTGAAGGCCGCCGGCAAGAATCTTGCCGCGCTGACTACCGCTGCACAGACAAAGGGCTTCAGGGCCGTGCCGCTGGGCCTCAAGGCCAGCTTCGGGTTCGACAATGCGGTCCGCCGCTCCAGCTCCAACAATGTCGTCGGCGTGCTGCCAGGCAAGACCCGTCCCGACGAAGCGGTGCTCTATTCCGCGCACTGGGACCACCTTGGCCACTGTACGCCTGACAAGACCGGCGACGACATCTGCAATGGCGCGGTCGACAACGCGACTGGCGTAGCCGCGCTGACTGCGCTGGCGAAGATGAACGTCGAGGCCGGGCCCGCCGCCCGTAGCCAGCTGTTCGTGGCGCTGACGCTGGAGGAATCGGGGCTGCTCGGTTCCGAATACTACGGCGCCAACCCGATCTTTCCGCTCGATCATACGGTGGGCGGGGTGAACATGGACGCGCTGCTACCGACCGGCCCGGCCAGGTCCTACACCGTGTCGGGCGGCGACAAGTCCGACCTTGGCGACCTGCTGCAAAAGGCGCTGATCGCACGCGGCCTGACCGAAGCGGCGGAAGATCACCCCGAGCGCGGCGGCTACTACCGCTCGGACCACTTCAGCCTCGCCAAGCGCGGCGTGCCGATGTTCAACATCGAGCGCAGCAACGACCTTGTGACCGGCGGCACCGCTGCCGGAGAGAAGGCCGCGCAGGACTATACCGACAACCGCTATCACGCCCCCGCCGACGAATATACGGACGACTGGGACTGGAGCGGTATCGCGCAGGACGTCAGCCTCTTTTACGACCTGGGCCGCGAACTTGCCGACGGCACGATGTGGCCTAACTGGCGCCCCGCCGACGAATTCCGCGCCATCCGCGACAAGGATTGCGCCGCAGCTACCAAAGGATGCCACCCGTGACTTTCGCACTCCCCCCCGAATGGCATCCGCAGGACTGGATCTGGATCGGCTTCCCCCACGCCGCCGAGGAATGGCCCGGCTTCCTCGAAGCCGCGCAGGAGCAGATGGCGGCTTTCGCCAGCGCCGTTGCCGAAAGCGGGCAGGAAGTACGCCTGATCGTGCGGGATGAGGCGAACCGGGCGCGGGCGCTGGAACTCGTCTCGTCCGAGGTGAAGCTGGAGACGCGGCGCTACGGCGACGTGTGGCTGCGCGATACCGGGCCGCTGGTGACGATGGACCAGCACGGAAACCGCAAGGCGATGCGCTTCGGCTTCAACGGCTGGGGCGGCAAGTACCTGATGGACGGCGATCAGGAGATCGGCGAAGAACTGGCGCGCGATGCCGGCCTCGATGTCGAGAAGGCAGACTGGATTCTGGAAGGCGGCGCGCTCGACGGGGACGGCACCGGCCTTGTCGCCACCACGGCGCAGTGCCTGCTGAACACCAACCGCAACCCGCATCTGTCGCAGGCCGACCTTGAAATGCGGCTGGAGCGCGATCTCGGCTACGACCGGGTGCTATGGCTGGGCGACGGCCTCATCAACGACCACACTGACGGCCATGTCGACAATCTCGCCCGCTTCGTGTCGCCCAATGTGCTGGCCTTGCCCCGCGCCACCGGCAAGGACGATCCCCACGCGGAAATCTACGCCGATGCCAAGGCGCGGGCCGAGGCGATGGGCGTGGCGGTGGCCGAAGTCCCCTCACCGGGCCGGGTCGAGAGTGAAGGCGGGCGGATCGAGCCGGCAAGCTATATGAACTTCGCGATCACCTCGAAGCTGGTGGTGGTGCCGATCTATGGCACCGTGCACGACGAGGAAGGCATCGCGGCCATCGCCGCGCTGTTCCCGGACCGCGATACTGTGGGCGTGATGGCCGATGCGGTGCTGGCAGGCGGCGGCTCGTTCCACTGCTCAAGCCAGCAGATGCCCTCGCCGGTTTGATTGGAAGGCGCGGTGCGAGGCTTGGTCGAAAGGCCCGGTTTTTGCCGCGCAAATGCCGTCATCCTGAACTCGTTTCAGGATCCATCCGATTGAGCGGTCGTTAGAGTTGCAAGATGGACCCTGAAACAAGTTCAGGGTGACGGTGGGCAATGTCGGACAGCCGAATTATTCGACAAGGTCGGATATCGACTGTCCGCAGGTAGCCGCGCGGTCTTAACGCTTTGGCAACCACTGCCGGGGCATGGTCGCGGTCATGGCTCGTATCGTCGCTCTCGCACAGGCACCGCTACACATCCCCGCTGCCGGGATGCTGCGTCCGCTGGTGGTGGGCGGCTGCGCACTGGCGCTGATTCTCGCGCGCACCTCGCTGCCGTTCTGAGCGCCAGCCCGTTAATCGGGCAGCAATATTTCTCCGCATTTTCAACATGACAGGATGCATCATGGCTGCATCTTGTCCGCAGTGTTGCACTGCACACCTTAATATTGCATCGCAGCAAAGATTCGTTGCAAAGTGCTGATGCAATCGAAATCCGGCTTCCCCAATTTGGCGCTGAAACCTGATTGGAGATCGACCATGCGCAACATGACCGATGCTGAACGTACCCGACTTCGAGAATCGCTCGTGGGCAATTCTCTGCTGCTGCTGTTTGGATGCGGCGTGCTGGCCTTTCTGGTCGCCGCTGACCGGGTAAACTGGTTCTCGATCCGCCCGGCCACCGGAACTTCCGTCGCCATGGCCCGTTCGACCGAAAAGCCCAGGAGCAGCTTTGAGGAAAAGCGTATTACGACGCTTGCTCAGCACCCCCATCCGGAGTCCGCAGTTCCCCAATGATCGTAAATAACCTCCCCAATCCCGCCCGTCTCGTTCGCGAAATATGGAAGCCGCTTTGCCTTCTGTTCGTGTGGGATGTGGTGGTTACGATCACATACTATATCCTGCCCTTCCACGCTCCTGAACTGCCGGTAACGCTGTTCGGTACGGTGCTGGGCCTGTTTCTGGGTTTCCGCAGCAATTCCGCCTACCAGCGCTGGTGGGAAGGCCGGGGCCTGTGGGGCCTGATGATCAATGCCAGCCGCAACATCGCGCGCTCGGCCCGCAATTTCATGCCGGACCCGGAAGCGTCTGACTACAAGCGGCGGATCGTCCTTCGCCAGATCGCCTACGTCAACGCGCTGCGCTGCCAGTTGCGCCGCCTGCCGCCCGACGAGGAAGTTCTCCGCCTGCTCCCGCAGCATGAGGCAGACCTTGCGCTCAGCCGCACCAACGTGGCGAACGGCATCCTGGACGGCACCGGCCGGCGCATCGACGAAGCACGTCGCAACGGCTGGATCGACACTATCCAGCAGGCGCAGATGGAAGCCGTGCTGGTCGATATCGCCAATGCGCAGGGCGGGATGGAGCGCCTTAAGAACACGCCGCTGCCGTTCCAGTACCGCTTCCTGCCGATGCTGTTCACGCACCTGTTCTGCGTGCTGCTGCCGATCGGACTGGTCGAGACGCTGCAGTTCGCAACGCCGCTCGGCTCGACCCTCGCAGGGCTGATGTTCTTGGCCGTGCTGACCATCGGCGACGACCTTGTCGATCCCTTCGCCAACGACGTGCACGACCTGCCGCTCAACGCGATGTGCCGCACGATCGAAATCGACCTGTTGCAGTCCATCGGCGAAGAAGCGCCCGCGCCGCTGGGACCGGACAAGCACGGGGTGCTGTGGTAAGGGCAGGGCGGTTTCGCCAAAGAAAGCACCAAGCCCATGCGCCTCTCCAAGGATCGCCAGACAACCAGCGCCGTGATGCGCATCGGCAAGGCCTTCAGCATGGAGGCGCGGACGGACTTCAGCCCGGCAGGGCTTGTCGCGGCGGGCCTACTGGTCTCGGGGATATTGCTTGGCAGCGCCGTGATCGTGGCGGCTGCGCGTCGGCGGTAGGCTGAAGGGTAAGAAGCAGGGGAGCATGGCCCCCCTGCACCCCCATTAACCTCGAGGTTGCGCGCGACGCCGTGTGAACGCCCTCCCGGTGAGATTAGCCTCAGACAGCAGCAATGCGCGCAAAACGCCGCTGCACGCACTACGGCGACGATAAAGGGGTCTGGGGCAATGGCCCCAGGACTTTGCCCCTACTCGCTCTTCGTAGAAAACCAGATGGTGTGCTTGGCGCCCTTGCCGTTGCTGCGCGCGTGAACCTTTACTTCATCCACAGCCAGCCCGGCCTTCTCAAGCCGCCGCTTGAACACCGGGTCCGCTCCGGCAGACCAGATCGCCAGCACGCCGTCCGGGGTCAATGCGCGTTTGGCGTTACGCAGGCCGACCTTCGAATAGATGACGTTGTTGTCTTCGCGCACCAGCCCGTCCGGTCCGTTGTCGACGTCGAGCAGGATGGCGTCATAGTCGCCGTGCCCTTCCTCGATGACGTGGGCGACATCGCCCATCACCAGCCTGACGCGGGGATCTTCGAGGTGGTCTTGCGTCAGGTGCGCCATCGGGCCGCGGGCCCATGCGATGATTTCCGGCACCAGTTCGACCACGGTGACGAGGGCATTTTCCGGCAGGACCCGAAGCGCGGCGCGCAAGGTGAAGCCCATGCCGTAGCCGCCGATCAGGACATGCGGGCGCTTGGCGTTCTTGATCCGGTCGTGGGCCATCGTCGCCAGAGCTTCTTCGGACCCCCACTTGCGGGTGCTCATCAGCTCATTATGGCCGATCACGACCATGAAGTCCTTGTCGTGGCGGAAGAGTTCCATCTTCTCGCCGTCGGGGATCCATGCGGTGTCGAGGAGTTCGCGCTGGATCATGCGACCAGATCCGGTGCGGTCGCTTCGGCTTTCAGCAGGGCGATAGCCTCGTCCAGCGTCATGACCTTCTGATGCTCGGCGCCCAGCGTGCGCAGGGCGACGGTGCCTTCCTCGGCCTCGCGCTTGCCGACGACGAGGAGGTGCGGGATCTTCTTCAGTGAGTGCTCACGCACCTTGTAGTTGATCTTCTCGTTGCGCACGTCCGTCTCGACGCGGATGCCCGCTGCCTTCAGCTTCGCGGAAACCTCGGCCGCATAGTCGTCGGCGTCGGACACGATCGTGGCGACCACGGCCTGCACCGGGGCGAGCCAGACCGGCAGCTTGCCGGCGAAATGCTCGATCAGGATGCCGATGAAGCGCTCGTAAGACCCGAAGATCGCGCGGTGCAGCATGACGGGGCGGTGGCGGGCGCCGTCCTCGCCGATGTAATGCGCGTCGAGGCGCTCGGGCAGCATGCGGTCGGACTGGATCGTGCCGACCTGCCAGGTGCGGCCGATTGCATCGGTCAGGTGCCATTCCAGCTTGGGGGCATAGAACGCGCCTTCGCCGGGGAGTTCTTCCCAACCGTATTCGGGCGTGGCGAGGCCGGCACGCTCCACCGCGTCGCGCAGTTCGGCTTCGGCCTTGTCCCACTGCTCGTCGCTGCCGATGCGGTTGTCGGGGCGCAGTGCCAGCTTGATCGAATAGGTGAAGCCGAAATCGCGGTAGACCTTGTCCGCCATCTCGCAGAACGCCTGCACTTCGCCGACGATCTGGTCTTCGCGGCAGAAGATGTGGCCGTCGTCCTGGGTGAACTGGCGCACGCGCATCAGCCCGTGGAGCGCGCCGTGCGGTTCGTTGCGGTGGCAGCAGCCGTTCTCGACGATGCGCAGCGGCAGGTCGCGGTAGGACTTGATGCCCTGCTTGAAGATCAGCACGTGGGCCGGGCAGTTCATCGGCTTGAGCGCCATCCACTGGGCATCGTCCGAGATGATCGGGCCGTCGTCCTCGGTGTTGGGCACTTCGTCGGGGATGACGAACATGTTCTCACGGTACTTGCCCCAGTGGCCGGACTGTTCCCACTGCCGCGCGTCCATGACCTGCGGGGTTTTCACTTCCTTGCAGTCGGCCTGGCTGATGGCGCGGCGCATGTAGTCTTCCAGCGCGCGATAGATCACGTAGCCCTTGGGGTGCCAGAAGACCGAACCATGCGCTTCGTGCTGGAGGTGGAACAGGTCCATCTCTCCGCCCAGCTTGCGGTGGTCGCGCTTGGCGGCTTCTTCCAGGCGCGTCAGGTGCGCGGAAAGCTGCTTCTTGTTCAGCCAGCCGGTGCCGTAGATGCGCGAAAGCATCGCGTTCTTCTGGTCGCCGCGCCAGTAGGCGCCGGACACGCGGGTCAGCTTGAAAGCGGCCGGGTCCAGCTTGCCGGTGGAGGGCAGGTGCGGGCCGCGGCACATGTCGAGCCAGTCTTCGCCCGACCAGTAGACGGTCAGCGGCTCGTCGCCCGGGAGTTCGGCGGCCCATTCGGCCTTGAAGCTTTCGCCCTGCTGCTTCCAGCGGCTGATGAGCTGCTCACGGTCCCACACTTCGCGGCGCAGCGGCTTGTCGGCGGCGATGATCTTGCGCATCTCCGCCTCGATCGCGGGCAGGTCGTCGTCCGTGAAGGGGCGCTCTGCCGGTGCGAAATCGTAGTAGAAGCCATCGTCGGTCGAAGGGCCGAAGGTGATCTGCGTGCCGGGGAACAGCGCCTGCACGGCTTCGGCCAGGATATGGGCGAAATCGTGCCGGGCCAGCTCGAGCGCTTCGGCCTCGTCGCGGCTGGTGACGAGGGCGAGGCTGGCGTCGCCGGTGAAGGGACGGGTCAGGTCGACCAGCTCGCCGTCGATCTTCGCGGCAAGCGCCGCCTTGGCGAGGCCCGGGCCGATGGCGGCGGCGACGTCGGCGGGGGTGGACCCCTCGGGCATCTCGCGCACCGAACCGTCGGGCAGGCTGATCTTGAACATCTGGGACATGAAAGCTCGTCTCTCGTTTGCCCAATGCCGAACTGGAGCATCTGGGCGGTCTTTGCGCGCCATGGCACAGGCGCACGCAGGGGTGAAGCGGCGGCGCCTGTTAAATAGCTTCGTTTCGGGCAGAGAGACGCCGTCTCGCCCGAAATGACCGGGCGACGGTGATCGCTTGCCTTAAGCCGCGACCGACCGTGCCCGGACGAGCCGGGTGGTGGTAGTGGTCGCAGGTGTGCGCAGGCGCGTCATGGTGCGGGCGATGTAGCGATTCGGCGGCGATAAGTCGAGGTTTGTCCGCCCTGCCCCCTTAGGACAAGGTTACTTTTCATTATGTCAATGAAACTTGACTTATACAGGGTGTAATGACAAGCTGGCTTTACATCGAGAAACAGGAGATCGCAGCCATGGCGTCGCCGCCAAAGAACCCCGCTTACCTGCGCTACACAAAGCGTATGCTGCCGCTAAGCGTGCTTTATGTGGCCGCTATCGCGCTGGCGACGCGGTTGGTGCCGGACAATGCACCGGCCAGCGTGACGACGGTCGGCCTTGCGCTACTGCCCGGTTTCGCGGTGCTGGGCTGGATCTGGGCGATGGGCAGGTTGCTGGTCGAACTTCAGGACGAATATCTGCGCATGCTCGAAGTGCGCAAATTCCTCGTCGCCACCGGAGTGACTTTGGCGGTTTGCAGCGTCTGGGGCATTCTGGAACTGTTTTCGCCGTTCGTGCCACGGATGCCAGTGTTCCTGGTTTTCCCGCTCTGGGCGTTGGGGCTGTTCGTGGGGGTGGTGGTCAATCGCTTTACGCAAGGCGGCGGGCAAGGTTCGTGAACAACCGCCTCAAGGTTCTGCGGGCAGAGCGCGGCTGGAGCCAACAGGATCTGGCGATGCGGCTGGAAGTTTCGCGCCAGAGCGTCAACGCGATCGAGACGGGGCGCTACGATCCTTCGCTTCCGCTCGCCTTTCGCATCGCCGACCTGTTCGGCATGGCGATCGAGGATATCTTTCACAGGGATTAGTTGGCGCGCGCTTCAGTGCAGCGTCGGTCTGGGCGCTGTCCGTTCGCCCAGACGGCCCAGCGCGGTCATCACCAGCCAGCCGGCGGTGATGCAGACCCAGGGCATCACCGGATAGTGAAAGCGCGACTGGCCCGAAAACACGACGCAGATCAGCGTCGGATAGAGCGCGATTCCGTAAGGCAGCAGCCACCAGCCGATCCAGCGCTGGCCGTCGCGGCGGCGGCGCGCGATCATCACGAAGAACGCGGCGGCGAAAGCCAGCATCAGCGCTGCGTAATAGCCTTGGTTTAGCACACGCACAGCGCGGTAGACGATCTCGAAGCGCGCATAACCCGGCGCGCCGCCCTGATAGGCCCATTCAGCTTCGCCGTCGGGCAGCCAGAGGCGCGCGAGCTTTTTCGGGGCGAGCGCCAGGAAACGGTCCGGGTTCTGGGTGATCCACGCCATGCCCAGCCGCCCGGCCTCGGCATCGCGAGTGACTTCGTTCAGTCCGGGGCGGGCCATCAGTTCCTTCACCACCGGGGCGTCCGGGGTGTAGTCGCCGGTGGCGGTGTCGTGGTTGCCGGTGAGCAGGGTATAGCCGCCGTTGGTCGAAACCGCGACCCAGTGGCCCAGTTGCACTTCGTTGCGGATCGTCCAGGGCAGCACCGTCAGCACGGCGATGCCAAGCACCATCAGACCCTCGCCCAGCAGGCGCGGCAGGCGCTGCCAGATCTGACCCATCCGCAGCCAGTCGATCGCGAACAGCAGCGGCACCACCACCAGCGTCTGCGCCTTCACCAGCGTGGCGAAGCCGAACAGCAGGCCCGCGCTGACCAGCTGCCAGCGATTGGTGCGCGTCACCACCACCCAGCACCCGGCCATCAGCAGCGCGGTGTAGAACACCTCGGTAAGCGCCAGCGGGACGTAGCCGATGGCATTGGGGTAGATCGCCAGCATCAGCAGCCCGGCCCGCGCCGCGCCTTCCGAGCCGAACAGCCGCCGCCCCAGCGCCAGCGTGGTCACCCCGATCAGCATCGCGCTGACCAGGTTGAACAGGCCCAGCGTCACCAGTGAGGTGCCGAACCGCGAGAAGGTGAGGCCCAGCGCGATCGGCCAGCCGGCCGGCCAGAACGCGGTGGGCGCGCCGGAATTATCGAGATAGCCCAGTCCCGCCGCAAGACTCGCGGCGCGGGCATAGTACCACTCGGCATCGGAAGTGGGGGCCACGTCGATCAGCAGCGCCGCCGCGCGCAGGGCGAAATAGAGCGCCCAGATGCCCAGCAGCACCGACTTGTCGGTAGCGAACCATTCGAGCCGCAAGGCAAGCCGCGAGGGGCGGGACGGAAAATGGATGACCTTGGCGCTCATTACGGGTCCGTCTCTAGCAGCCCAGGCTTAAGATCGCATTATGTCTGTGCAAGCAAGTCTTTGCCGTTCGCGGGTTGCCCTTGGGGCTTCGGGTTCCCACTAACGGGAGCATGACTTCCACCAGTTTCCTCGACCTGTCCGACGGTCGCACCATCGCCTATCGCTTCACGCCGGGGACCGGCCCGGTGATCGTCTTCCTGCCCGGCTACATGTCCGACATGAACGGCTCCAAGGCCGCTGCCGTGTTCGAGATGGCGCGCGCCAGCGGCCTGCCGTGCCTGCTGTTCGATTATTCCGGCTGTGGTGAAAGCTCCGGCTATTTCGGCGAGGGCACCCTGACGCGCTGGACGCAGGAAGTGCTGGCTCTGGTCGCCGCGCTGGAGATGCCGGACGAGAAGGTCGTCCTCGTCGGTTCCTCGATGGGCGGGTGGGTCATGCTGCTGGCCGGCCTTGCGCTGGGTGATCGGCTTGCCGGCCTTGTCGGCATCGCGGCTGCGCCCGACTTCACCGACTGGGGCATCGCCCAGATGGACAAGGCCATACTGGCCGACGGCGAAACGATCTTCGAAGACAACCCCTACGGTCCCGAGCCGACCCCCACCCACCCCGGATTCTGGGCAGATGGGCAGGCCAACCTTCTGCTGGAAGGCCCGATTGCGATCGATGCGCCGGTGCGCCTGCTCCACGGCCAGCGCGATGAGGACGTGCCTTTCGACATTTCCCTGCAACTGGCCGAGAGACTGCGTTCAGCCGATGTGCAGGTGACGCTGATCAAGGACGGCGATCACCGCCTCTCGCGCGATGGTGACATTCAGCTGCTGCTGCGCACAGTCGCGCAGCTTGTTCTCCCCCGCGCGGCGCAGGTTCCCTCGGAGTCCTGATCCCATGTCCCTGCTGCCTCTCCTTCTCCCCCTCATGGCCCAGGTCGGCCCGGCGTCCGCGCTGCCCAGCAACGCCAACCCTTATGCCTCCTCGCTGCCGCTGGAGATCATCGAGAAGAAGGATGCCGAGGCCGCCAAACGGGCCCGCGCGGCGCAGAACGTCACTCTGCCCGCCTCGCGCAATACAGCCGGCTGCATGAGCGCGGTCGAAGCAAACCCCGAGCGTTCGGCGGAACTGGCTCAAAGCGCGCTGGGCGATGCGATCGGGCGCGAACGGGTGCGCGCCGGGCTGTGCCTGGGCGCGGCGCTGAGCGATCTGGGCCGCTGGGACGAGGCGCGCGGCGCCTTCGTCACCGCCCGCGATGCTGCCGACGCGGCGGACCATGCCAGCCGCGCGCGGCTTGGCGCGATGGCGGGCAACGCCGCGCTGGCCGCCGGACAGCCGGGGCAGGCGCTGGCCCTGCTCAGCCCGGCGGCGACCGACGCCAAGATCATCGGCGACGCCGAACTCACCGGCTCGATCGCGTTGGACCGCGCCCGCGCGCTGGTGGCCGTCAAGCAGCCCGACGAAGCCGCCGCCGCGCTGGCGGAAGCTCGCACGGCGCAGCCGGACAACGCGCAGGCATGGCTGCTTTCGGCCACGCTGTCGCGCCGCCAGGAAAAGCTCAGCCAGGCCCAGACCCAGATCGAAAAAGCCGCCAGCCTTGCCCCGCAGGATCCCGAGATCGGGCTTGAGGCAGGCGTCATCGCCATGCTTTCCGGCAATGAAACGGCGGCGCGGCGCAGCTGGACCTCGGTCCTTGCCGCCGGCGCAGGCAGCGATGCGGCGGTTACCGCCAAGCAGTACCTCTCCCAGCTCGGCCCGGACACCGACAAGTCCGGGGCGACTACAGCGAAGGCCCCTAAGCCATGATCCCCCTTTCCGTCCTCGATCTCGTTTCCGTGCGCGAAGGCGGCACGGTCGCCCAGGCGCTCGACATCTCGGTGAAGACCGCGCAGGCCGCCGAGCGCGCCGGCTACAAGCGGTACTGGGTGGCCGAGCATCACGGCATGGACGGGATCGCGGGCGGAGCGACGTCGGTGGTGCTTGCCCACCTGGGCAATGCGACCAGCACGATTCGCATCGGTTCCGGCGGGATCATGCTTCCCAATCATACGCCCTACGTGATCGCCGAGCAGTTCGGCACGCTGTCGGCGCTGTTTCCGGGCCGCGTCGATCTGGGCCTTGGCCGCGCGCCGGGCGCGGACGGGCGGCTGGCCCATGCGCTGCGCAAGGACATCCACGCCGCGTCGGAACGTTTTCCCAACGATGTCGTCGAACTGCAGGCCCGTTTCGCCGGGCAGGCGGCGGGCGGCGTGCCTTCGCCGCAGGCGGCAGGCGCGGATGTGGAGATGTGGATTCTCGGCTCCAGCCTGTTTGGCGCGCAGCTCGCGGCGATGCTGGGCCTGCCCTATGCCTTCGCCTCACATTTTGCGCCCACCGCGCTGGATGAGGCCGCCAAGGTCTACCGTGAGCGGTTCCAGCCGTCCGAAACGCTGGACAAGCCTCACTTCATGGCCGCGATCAATGTGATCGCCGCCGATACGGACGAGGAAGCGGCCTACCTTGCCACTTCCACCGACCAGAGCTTCGTGGCGCTGCGCACCGGCAATCCGGGCCGGCTGCTGCCGCCGGTTCGCGGTTACCGCGATGGCCTGCCGGGTTCGGCGAAGGCGATGCTGGAGCAGGTCCGCTCGGTCAGCGCCGTGGGCAATCCGCAGACGGTACGTGCCGGGATCGAGGAATTCGTCGCCCGCACGCAGGCCGATGAACTGATCGTCAGCATCGCGACGTATGACCCGGCGGCACAGATCCGCTCGCTCGAACTGACGATGGAAGCGCTGGGTCAAGTGCCGGCCTGACCGGCCCGGCGTATCGTTTTTCCGGAGACGCCTGCGCCGACGATGGCGCGGCATGATCGGTCATTTGATACCGTGATTATCGCAAGTTCATACCGCAAGGGGCATTGACCGCGCGGTTAAATTGCGGAACTCAACCGCGCATGGAAACAACAGACGTCGTCATCGTGGGAGCGGGACATGGCGGGGCGCAGTGCGCCATCGCCTTGCGCCAGAACGGGTTCACCGGAACCATCACCGTAGTCGGCCGCGAGCCGGAGTATCCTTATGAGCGTCCGCCGCTCTCCAAGGAATACTTCGCGCGCGAAAAGACCTTCGACCGGCTGTACATCCGCCCTCCGACGTTCTGGGCCGAGAAGGAAATTACCTTCAAGCTGAGCACCGAGGTCACCAAGGTCGATGCCAAGGCCAGGGAGCTGACGCTCTCGAATGGCACTACGCTGGGCTACGGCAAGCTGGTCTGGGCGACCGGCGGCGATCCGCGCCGTCTCTCCTGCTCGGGTTCGGAGCTTGCCGGTGTCCACGCCGTGCGCACCCGCGAAGACTGCGACACGCTGATGGCGGAAGTCGATGCGGGCACGAAGAACATCGTCGTCATCGGCGGCGGCTACATCGGCCTCGAAGCGGCGGCGGTGCTGTCCAAGCTGAAGCTCAACGTCACCCTGCTCGAAGCGCTGCCGCGCGTGCTGGCGCGCGTTGCCGGTGAAGAACTGTCCGAATTCTACCAGAAGGAACACCGCGATCACGGCGTCGACCTGCGCACCGGCGTGGCGGTCGATTGCCTGGTGGGCGACGGGCACCGCGTCACCGGCGTGAAGCTGGCCGACGGCGAGGAAATCGCGGCCGAGGCGGTGATCGTCGGCATCGGCATCGTGCCCGCCATCGGCCCGTTGATCTCCGCCGGCGCCAGCGGCGCGAACGGTGTCGACGTGGACGAATTCTGCCGCACCTCGCTGCCCGACATCTACGCCATCGGCGACTGCGCGGCCTTCGCCTGCGATTATGCCGGCGGCACCGTGATGCGGGTAGAATCGGTGCAGAACGCCAACGACATGGCGACCTGCGTCGCCAAGGCCATCTGCGGCGACGAGAAGGCCTACAAGGCGTTCCCGTGGTTCTGGTCGAACCAGTATGACCTGCGCCTCCAGACCGCGGGCATCAACATGGGCTTCGACAAGACCGTGATTCGCGGCGAGCCGGATGCCCGCAGCTTCTCGGTCGTCTACCTCAAGGAAGGGCGCGTGGTCGCGCTGGACTGCGTGAACGCGGTCAAGGACTACGTGCAGGGCCGCAAGCTGGTCGAAGCCGGCGCCTCGCCCGACGTGGCCGCGCTGGCCGATGCCGGGACGCCGCTGAAGGAACTGCTGTAAAGGCAGGCGGGGCCTTACGTTCTTGCGGAGGCCCCGCTTACTTCGGCCGGCAATCAGGCCAAAGCGGCAAGCCGCTGCCGTGCCCACTGCGCTGCTTCCGCCACAACCGGGTCGGCATCTTCCAGCAGCTGCTCCACTTGCACCAGCAGTGCCGTCCGCCCGCTGTTTCCCGCCGCGTAGAGGCAGTTGCGCACGAAGCGGTTGCGGCCAATTCGCTTGATCGGGCTGCCTGAGAACAGCGCCCGGAAACCTGCATCGTCCAGCGTCAGCAGGTCCGCCAGCTCCGGCGCGGTCAGTTCCGCGCGCGGCAGGTATGCCTTGATGGTGTGCGATACCTGCGCGAACTTGTTCCACGGGCACACCGCCAGGCAATCGTCGCAGCCGTAGATGCGGTTGCCCAGCCCTTCGCGCAGGTCTTCGGGGACGGGGCCCTTGTGTTCGATCGTCAGGTAGCTGACGCAGCGGCGGGCATCGAGCCGGTAGGGCGCGGGGAATGCGTTCGTCGGGCAGGCATCCTGACAGGCGCTGCACGACCCGCAGGAATCGCGGCCCGGTTTCGCGGGTTCGAACTCCAGCGTCGTATAGATTTCGCCAAGAAACAGCCACGATCCATGCTCGCGGCTGACGACGTTGGTATGCTTGCCCTGCCAGCCTAGCCCGGCCGAGGCAGCCAGCGGTTTTTCCATGACCGGTGCGGTATCGGTGAACACCTTCACGCCCACTTCGGGCGCGATCTTGCGCGCCTGCCCTTCCGCCACGATCCAGCGGGCGAGGTGCTTCAGCGCCTTTTTGACGACGTCGTGATAGTCGGCGCCTTGCGCATAAGTTGATATGCGCCCGATCTGCGGTTCGCCCTCCAGCCGCAGCGGGTCGGCGGCGGGGGCATAGCTCATGCCCAGCGCGATCACGCTGCGCGCCTCGGGCCACATGCCCTGCGGGCTGCGGCGATGGTGCGCGCGTTCCTCCATCCAGCCCATGGTGCCGTGCATCCCCGCTGCCAGCCAGGCATCAAGCCGGGCAGCGCGCGCGTCGTCGGTCGCGGCCGAGGCGATGCCGAAGGCGCAAAAACCCAAGGCGCGCGCCTCAGCTTCTGCATCCCTGGCGAATGCATTTAGCTTGGCCTTAACCAGATCTGCGCCATCATGGGCGGATATGTTAGAGCCGGGGGATGTCATGGATGCGCAAGTAGGAGATCCGAGGTTGACCGGCAATCCGCACCAGTCAGATCGGGCACGGCAGTCAGATGCAGGACTGCCCTTTGACCGGCCGCTGGCGATCGAAGCACGCGGGCTGGTCAAGCGTTTCGAGGGTTTCACCGCCGTCGACGGCGTCGATCTTTCGGTCCCGGCGGGCTCCGTCTACGGCATCCTTGGCCCCAACGGCGCCGGCAAGACCACCACTTTACGGATGCTTCTGGGCATCATCGATCCCGATTCGGGCTATCGCCGCATCCTTGGCTCCGATCGCCCGCACGACGTTGCCCATGCGATCGGCTACCTGCCCGAGGAGCGCGGCCTCTACCCCTCGATGAAGGCGACCGAGGCGATCGCGTTTCTGGGTGCCCTGCGCGGACTGCCGCTGAAGGAAGGCCGCCGCCGCGCGCATGAACTGCTTGAACGGCACGGCCTTGGCTATGCCGCCGACCGCCAGATCCGCCAGCTTTCCAAGGGCATGGCGCAGCAGGTCCAGATTCTGGGCACGCTGGTCCACCGGCCCCGGCTGGTGATCTTCGACGAGCCGTTTTCCGGCCTCGATGCTCTCAACCAGGGCAAGCTGGAAGCGATGATGCGCGGTCTGGCGCAGGACGGCGCCACCGTGATCTTCTCCACCCACGTCATCGCCCATGCCGAGCGGCTGTGCGACGAAGTGGCGATCATCGCCGGCGGCAAGGTGCCTTTCGCCGGTCCGGTCGACCTGGCGCGCGACCGCATTCCGGCGCAGGTCCGTCTCGAGACCCGCGCGCTGCAAGGCGCGTGGCGCGCGGCGCTGCCTGCCGATGTACGGCAGGACGGCCAGTTCTGGCACTTCGCGCTGCCCGATTCGGGGATCGAACCCCTGCTTCGCGCCCTGATCGCGGGAGAGGCGGGCATCCTTTCGCTTTCCATCGAGCGGGCGGGCCTGCACGATGCCTTCGTCGCCATCGCCGGAGAAGCCGCCGCGCGCGCCCTGGAAGAGGAAAAGCCCGAGGAGCCGCGCCGATGATCCCCGATTCGCATGACGATTCGCATCAGGGCCGGCTCTCGGCTCTAAGCGCCGCCTGGGTCGTGGCCCGCCGCGATTTCACCGCGATCCTGTTCTCGCGCACGTTCTTCTTTTTCCTGCTCGGCCCGCTGTTTCCGCTGATCGTCGGCGCGCTGGCGGGCAGCGTAGGCAATCAGGTGGAGCATTCGACCGAGCGACCGGAAGTGGGCGTCATCATGATCGGGGCCGAGGCCGACGCCATGGTTCGCGCCCGTGATGGGCTTGCCGACCGGCTGGGGCAGGACCTGCCCGGCCTCATGGTGCTGAAGCGCCTTGCGCCGGGGGAGGACGCCGATCCGGCAGCCGCCATGGCCGGCAAGGAAGGCAACATCGCCGCGATCCTCTCAGGCTCGCTCGAAGCCCCCGTGTTGACCGGCCCGCGCGACCAGATCGCGGCGTGGAGCGGCGACGTGGCGATGATCGCGGCGCAGGCGAAACAGGCGTCCGTTGCGCCCTGGCCGCAAGTCAGGCTGGAAACCACCGTCAGCAGCCGGGTCAACGACCGCAAGAGCCGCCTCAGGACGGCGCAGGGTGCCCAGACGCTGCTGTTTCTGCTCACCATGATGCTGGCGGGCATGGTCCTGTCCAACCTTGTCGAGGAGAAGGCGAACAAGATCATCGAGGTACTGGCCGCCGCGATCCCGATGGAGGCGGTGTTCTTCGGCAAGCTCTTTGCGATGCTGGGCGTGTCTCTGGTGGGCATCGCGACATGGGCCGCCGTCGGGGGCGGGCTGTACATGCTGGCCGAATCGGCGGTGCCTTCGCTGCCGGACCCTGCCGTGGGCTGGCCGATGCTGGTCCTGCTGGGCATCCTCTACTTTTCCATGGCCTATCTGCTGCTGGGTTCGGTGTTCCTCTCGATCGGTTCGCTGGCGAACACCGTGCGCGAAGTGCAGACGCTTTCGATGCCGGTGACGATGATGCAGCTCATGCTGTTCTTCTTCGCCACTTACGCGATGACCCAGCCGGGCAGCACGATCGAGATGGTCGCGGCGCTGTTCCCGTTCTCCTCGCCCTTCGCGATGCTGGCCCGCGCGGCGCAGGACCCGGCGCTGCTGCCTCATCTGGGCGCGGTGCTGTGGCAGGGCCTGTGGGTGTTGCTGCTGGTGCGGCTGGGTTCGGGCCTGTTCCGCATGCGCGTGATGAAGTCCGGCGCGCAGGGCAGCAAGGGCAAGCGCCGCTGGTGGCCCGCCCGCCGCCGCGCCGCCAAACTGTAGGGACCGAGATTGAATAGCGCTGCGTGATCGCCACATGAAGCGGGCGGGGGAACAAGCGAGAGGTCAGGCGTCATCATGCCCATAGCGACAACCCGCCGAAACGTCCTGGCTTGGCTCAGCGCGGGGGCCGCGCTGCCGGTGCTTGCCGCCTGCGGTGGGACCGAAGCCGAGGCGAAGGTCTATCCGGTGCATTTCCCCGACGCGGAATGGCGCCGCCGCCTGACGGCCGAGCAATACCGCATCCTGCGCCAGCAAGGCACCGAGCGTTCCTTCACCTCGCCCCTGAACGACGAACACCGCGCCGGCACCTTCCTCTGCGCGGCGGACGGCAATCCGCTTTATTCCTCGAAGACCAAGTTCGACAGCGGCACCGGCTGGCCCAGCTTCTGGAAGCCGCTGCCCGGCGCCGTCGGTGTCTCCAGCGATTCGACGCTGGGGATCTCACGCACCGAGGTGCACTGCATGCGCTGCGGGGGACACCTGGGCCACGTCTTCGACGATGGGCCGCCGCCAACCGGCAAGCGCTATTGCATGAACGGGGCGGCGATGAAGTTTCGGCCGGGTTAGCGCCGATAAGCTTTTATCGGGAAGGAACGCCGCGCAGCGCCTGCATGCGGAAAGTGCGCTGGGCCAGTTCCTCCAGGCTCATGAGCTGGCGAAACACCAGGCCGTAGGCCGGTTCGCGGCGCCAGCAGACGGTCGCCTCGAACTGCGGCATCTCCGCCGCATCGATGCGCAGTTGCTGTCCGATCGCAAGGCGCTGGTCGGTTTCGATCCGGGCGCCCTGACGCGAAAGGTCGAGAAGCCGGGCGCCTGATACGGTGCCGGCCACGGTGATCCGGGCGGAATGGTCCACGCCGATGCGGATGGGACGCTTGGGGTAGGGGCCGGCCTCGGCGATGAAGCGTTCGACGTCGATTGGCTGTACGAAACGGAAACCTGCCTCGCCGGCGTGCTCCCACACCAGATTGACGCCGGTACGCTCGCCGGTCACGCTTTCCAGCGCCAGTTGTTCGACCCCGGCCAGCGAGTGGAACAGCCGCAGCTTGACGCCGGTCGCCGACACGTCGCGCACGATGCAAAGGTATTCGCCTCCGGGCGACACCAGCTTTGCCGCACGCAGCAACAGCGCAAAGCGCGGAGTCGCGCGTTGGTCGGCCGACGATGCGGCGCTGCGGGTGGACAAGCTGCCCGGGAAATTCATGCGAACGATACCCCCTTGGTACGCGCCCGTTAAGTCGGCAAGGCGATGCGGCGCGGGATGCACAGCAGCTTAACGAGTGGATACCTAGTAATAGATACCTTTCGGCACATTACCTATTTGTAAACGCAAACGTTTGCATGCGGTCACTACTGCAAATAAATGCGAAGTAATCGATGATCGGGAAAAGTGGTGCGGGCGGCGGGACTCGAACCCGCACTGGATACCCAAGCGGATTTTAAGTCCGCAGCGTCTACCATTCCGCCACGCCCGCACGGCCTGGGTCAGGCGCTGCATCTTGCAGATCGGCGCGGTCCCGGCAACCGGGACCTTGCCGCATTTTGTGCGAAAATCATCCGTAAGGCGCGGTTATTCCACGTTGAGGCGGGCGCGCATTTCCTTGCCGGGCTTGAAATAGGGGACGCGCTTCTCGGGCACTTCCACGCTTTCGCCGGTGCGCGGGTTGCGGCCCTTGCGGCCATCGCGGTGACGCGTGGAAAAGGCGCCGAAGCCGCGCAGTTCCACGCGGCCGCCGTCTGCCAGGCGTTGGCCGATCTCGTCGAAGAAGGTGTCCACCGCGCGCTCCACGTCCTCTGCGCGCAGCTCGGGATTGTCCTTGGAGAGCACCTGCAGCAGTTCGGACCTGATCATCGCGAAATTTCCCCCCAAAAAAACGACAAACCGTGTCGGAACATAAAATTACGTAACGCCCGTCCGTCGCCTGCCGGGAAAATGCCATCGCCGGCCGCTTCGCGCAATGGGAAGTGTTACGTGTGTGAAATCGCGCAGTTTTGCGTCCCGCGCCAGCCTGCATGAGGCGCCGCTGCCCATTTACACCGGCAAATTGCCCGCTAACCTCCCTTCTTTCGCACTGTGCCGGTTTCGAACAGGCATGGGAGCGGGCAGGATTACAGGGCGTGAGGGCATAGAAGCGACATGAAGGACATCGCACTTTGGAATGAAGGGGACTGGATTGGCGCGATCGGCGCGATCTGCCTCTTCGCCGTGCTGGCGATCGGCGGTCTTATCGCCACGCGCAAGAGCGACGAATTCGTCGGCCATCCCCGCGGTCTCTTCGTGCTGTTCTATGCCGAGATGTGGGAGCGCTTCTCCTACTACGGCATGCGCGCGCTGCTGATCCTCTATCTCACCAAGTTCTGGCTGTATTCCGATGGCCGGTCCAACCTGATCTACGGGGCCTATACAAGCCTCGTCTACATCACCCCGGTGCTGGGCGGCTACCTGGCCGACCGTTGGCTGGGACAGCGCAAGGCCGTGCTGTTCGGCGGCATCGTTCTGGCGCTCGGCCACCTGTTCATGGCCTACGAGGGGCTGCAGGGCGTCACCGATCCGGGCATCAAGCAGGCTGATCCGGCGATCAACGTGTTCTGGCTGGCACTGGCGCTGATCATCGTCGGCTCGGGCTTCCTGAAGGCCAACATCTCGGTCATCGTCGGCCAGCTCTACAAGATGACCGACACGCGCCGCGATGCGGCCTACACGATCTTTTACATGGGCGTGAACACCGGCGCGGCGCTGGGCACGATCCTGGTCGGCTACCTGGGCGAGACGATCGGCTGGTCCTATGGCTTCGGCGTTGCCGGTATCGGCATGGTGCTGGGCCTCATCATCTTCGTCGTCGGCAAACCCGCGCTGCGCGGACGGGGCGAACCGCCCAAGGCGCTGGCGAAGAAGGCGGAACTGATCCTCTACGGCACCGGCGGCGCGGCGGTCCTGGTGATCTGGTTCCTGATCCAGTACGTCAGCGTGATCCAGAACCTGCTGATTCTCACCGGTGTGGCGATGCTGGGTTATACCCTGTGGGAAGCCTTCAAGCTGCCCAAGGAGCCGCGTGAGCGGATGTTCGCGATCCTGTTCCTGATCGCCCTCAACCCGATCTTCTGGGGCCTGTTCGAGCAGGCGGGCGGTAGCCTCAGCCTCTATACCGACAAGTTCGTCGATCGGGGCGGGGTGCCGACCAGCCTCTTCCAGTCGATTAACCCGATCTACATCGTGCTGTTCGGTCCGATCTTCGCCGGCCTGTGGCAGTACCTCGGCAAGAAGGGCATCGAGCCTTCCGCCCCTGCCAAGTTCGGCCTGGCACTGATTCAGGTGGGCCTGGGCTTCCTGGTCTTCGTATGGGGCGCGGGCACCGGCGATCCGGCGGTGATGACTTCGGTGCTGTTCGTGTTCCTGATTTATGCCCTGCACACCACGGGCGAGCTGTGCCTTTCGCCTGTCGGCCTTTCGGCCATGACCCGGCTTTCGCCGGTGCACCTGGGCAGCTTCATCATGGGGGCATGGTTCTACATGACCGCCGTGGGTAACTTCGTCGCAGGCAAGATCGGTGAGGCCACCGGCGGCGAGGGCGGCGTTATGAACAAGGCGCTGACGCTGGATATCTACAGCAAGATCGGCTGGACCACGGTGGGCGTTGCCGTTGTCGTGCTGGCGCTTTCGCCGCTGGTGAAGCGCTGGATGCATGTCGACACGCTGGGCGACCGGGCAAGCGACCACGATCTTGCCGGAGAGGCCGGCCTCGGTCTCGACGCGCAGGAAGCCGGCTTCCATCCGGGCACCAAGCCGCACTGATTTTTCACATGGCCTCCCCCGGGGCGACGGCCCCGGACAAGAGGGGCCGACAACAGGGGAACGGTCATGAGGGTATCGACCGCGATGCGGCGCTGGACGTCGCTGCTGGCGCTTGGCGCGGCGCTGACGCTGGCCGGGCAGGCTGCCGACGCGAAGAAGAAGGACAAGGACGCCAAGGCGGCAGGCACCCCTTACGCGTCCACCTACAAGGTCTATCCCGGGCGCCCCACCGCGCTGGTGGGCGCTACGGTCTATGACGGGCGCGGCGGCCGGATCGAGAACGGCACGGTGCTGTTCGAGAACGGCAAGGTGGTCGCCGTGGGCGGCGTGGACCTTGCAGTCCCTTCGGGCTATGACCGTGTCGACGGCGCGGGCAAGTTCGTCACGCCCGGCGTGATCGACATCCACTCGCACCTCGGGGTCTATCCCAGCCCCGGTGTCGATGCCAATTCCGACGGCAACGAGATGACCTCGCCCACCACGCCCGATGTCTGGGCCGAGCATTCGGTCTGGCCGCAGGACCCGGGATTCAGCCGTGCGCTGGTCAACGGCGGAGTCACATCGCTGCAGATCCTGCCCGGATCGGGCAATCTGATGGGCGGGCGCGCGGTCACGCTCAAGAACGTGCCCAGCCGCACCGTGCAGGGCATGAAGTTCCCCGGCGCGCCCTATTCGCTCAAGATGGCCTGCGGCGAGAATCCCAAGCGGGTCTACGGCGCGCGCAACCAGAAGCCCTCCACCCGCATGGGCAACTTCTCGGTCAACCGCCAGGCGTGGATCGACGCCAAGCAGTACATGGACGGCGACCATGCCGAGCGTGACCTTGGCAAGGACACTCTCGAAGGCGTGCTCAAGGGCGAGATCCTTGTCCAGAACCACTGCTACCGGGCCGACGAGATGGCGCAGGTCCTCGATATGGCCAAGGAGATGGGCTACAAGGTGACCGCCTTTCACCACGCGGTCGAAGCCTACAAGATCGGCGATCTGCTGAAAGCGAACGACGTCTGCGCCGCGATCTGGGCCGACTGGTACGGCTTCAAGATGGAAGCCTACGACGGCATCCCGGAAAATGCCGCGCTGCTCGCCAAGCAGGGCGCCTGCGTGGTCATCCACTCCGACGACGAGAACGGCATCCAGCGGCTCAACCAGGCCGCCGCCCGCGCGCAGGCATCGGGCAGGCGCATCGGCGTGGATATTCCCGATGCGCAGGTCGTCGGCTGGTTCACTTACAACGCGGCCAAGGCGATGGGCATCGGCGCGAAGACCGGCAGCCTCGAAGTCGGCAAGATGGCCGACGTGGTGCTGTGGAACGGCAACCCGCTGTCCGTCTACTCGCGCCCCGAGAAGGTCTGGGTGGACGGCGCGATGCTGTACGACGCAGGCGACCCCAAGCGAAAGCCGGTGAGCGATTTCGAACTCGGCCAGCCCGGTGAAGGAGACGTGAAGTGACGCCCCGCCTTCTGATCGCCGCCTTGCTTGCGGCCGCTCCGCTTCCTGTTTTCGCGCAGGACTTTGCCGTTACCAATGCCACGCTGGCCACCGGCGACGGCAGCGCACCTGTCGAGCATGGCACCGTCGTCGTGCGCGGCGGCAAGGTGGTCGCCGCCGGAGCCGGGGTGGCCGTGCCTGCGGGCATCCTGACCGTTGACGGCACCGGAAAATGGGTGACGCCGGGCCTGTTCTCCGCCGTCACCGACCTTGGCCTGGTGGACGTCGATGGGGTGGACGACAGCAACGACATGTCGGCCGCCAAGTCCCCCTTCAATGCTGCGCTGGACGTGGCGCCTGCGCTGAACCCGTCGAGCGAGCACATTGCCGTCAGCCGCGAAGGCGGGGTGACGCGGGCCAGCGTGGCCGCGTTCAACGGCGGCTCGATCTTTGCCGGGCAGGGCGCCGTGATCGACCTTGGCGCAGATGCCGCGATGGTGATGCGCCCGCGCGCGTTCCAGTACGTCGAACTGGGCGAGGCCGGGGCCCGCCTTGCCGGCGGCAGCCGGGTCGCCGCGCACACCGCCCTGCGCAACGCCCTGCGCGAGGCGCGTGAGGCTGCGGCCCTGGTGCCCGGCGCCCAGCGGCAGGGCGACGTCCTGCTCACCCGCGTCGATGCTGCGGCGCTGGCAAAAGTGATCGACGGCAGCCAGCCCCTTTACGTCGGTGTGGACCGGGCCGCCGATATCCGCAGCGTCCTTGCCCTCAAGGCTGAGTTTCCGAAGCTCGACCTCGTACTGGTCGGCGCGACCGAGGGCTGGCTCGTCGGCGCCGAGATCGCTGCCGCCAGGGTGCCGGTCATCACCATGCCCATGCGCGATCTGCCCGCCGCGTTCGAGACGCTGGCGGCCACCATGTCGAACGTGGGCCGCATGAAGAAGGCGGGCGTGAAGGTCGCCATCGGCATGTTCGCCGGGATGGACCAGCCGCGCTATGCCCCGCAGCAGGCCGGCAACCTCGTCGCCCTGACGAAGATCCCCGGTGCCACCGGCCTAACCTGGGGCGAGGCCTTTGCCGCGATCTCCTCGGTCCCGGCGGAGATCAGCGGCTTCGGCGGCAAGCTGGGCGTATTGGCCCCGGGCGCTGCGGGGGACGTGGTGCTATGGGACGGCGATCCGCTGGAACTATCCTCCGCGCCGGTAGAGGTGTGGATCGACGGGGTGAAGCAGCCGCTGGCGAGCCACCAGAGCCGTTTGCGCACGCGGTACAACGATCTGGACGAAACGTATCTGCCCAAGGCTTACGTCTGGTAGCGGGATGGGCCGAAAGGCAGGGGTCTGCCCTTCGTCTCCTAGAGGCCCCTGGCTGCCAGCCATTCGGCAATGGCCGACTGACTGGCAGCCGTGAACTGAAGCTGGTGGCCATTGTTCGCAAAGCGGGCAAGCTGGCCGCCGGGCGCTGCGGCGACCAGCGCCGCGCCCTGCCGGAACGGTATCACGCGGTCGTCGCTGGCATGAAGGACGAGAACCGGTGCCCGGACGCGTGTGATTGCGCCGAGGTTATCGAAACGGTCGCGCATCAGGGTTCGCACCGGCACCCATGGCAATGCGGCGGCGCCTGCATCGGGCAGGCTGGTGAACGGCGATACCAGCACCAATGCCGCGGGCGCATGTTCGGCGGCCATCCGGGCCGCGACGCCTGACCCTAGCGATGCGCCCATGAGGACCACGGCATCGCTGGCCGTGCCGCGCCTTGCGAGAAAATCGACGGCTGCGCGCCCATCCTGCAGTAATCCTGCTTCGGTGGGCGTGCCGGGGTTGCCCGCATAGCCGCGATAATCGGCCAGAAGGACGCCATATCCCGATGCTGCCAGGTGACGAGTGGCCATCGCAGCGCCGGGAAGGCTGTCACCATTGCCATGAAAGAACAGGATCGTGCGCTTGCCGGGAGCAGGTGCACGCCACGCTGCCACAAGGGTAAGGCCGTCAGCCGTTTCCAGCGAAACCTTTTCGAAACCGGCCGGGACCGTCGCCGGGCCTTTCGGGGCCGGATAGATGAGCGCCCTCTGCCCCGCGAAAAGCAGCAGCACAAAGGCAAGATAGAGACCGGCCGCCGTCAGGAGGGCAATCTTCAATCGCCCTTCCCGCGCTCCGCCGTCCTCAGGCCCGCGCCTCGTTCACGCCGGCGCTGTTGTGGCGCAGTGCTTTCAGCACCGTATCGACGATCTGCGGGGCGTTAAGGCCGGCTTCGTCGTACTGGGCCTCGGGCTTGTCGTGGTCCTGGAACACGTCCGGCAGGCGCATGGTGCGGATCTTGAGGCCTGCGTCGGTCAGGCCCTCGTCGCTCGCCATGGTCAGGACGTGGGCGCCAAGGCCGCCGATCGAGCCTTCCTCTACCGTCACGATGACTTCGTGGCTGAGCATCAGGCGGCGGATGAGGTCGGTGTCGAGCGGCTTGACGAAGCGCAGGTCGGCCACGGTGGTGGACAGGCCGCGCGCGTCCAGCTGGTCTGCGGCCTTGAGCGCTTCGCCCAGCCGCGTGCCGAGCGACAGGATCGCCACCTTAGAGCCTTCACGCACGACCCGGCCCTTGCCGATTTCCAGCGCCAGCGGGGTTTCGGGCAGTTCCAGGCCGATGCCGTTGCCGCGCGGGTAGCGAAAGGCGATCGGCCCCGCGTCATACTGCGCGGCGGTGTGGACCATGTGGACCAGTTCCACCTCGTCTGCGGCGGCCATGACAACCATGTTGGGCAGGGTGGCAAGATAGGTCACGTCGAACGAGCCGGCATGGGTCGCGCCGTCTGCGCCGACGAGGCCGGCGCGGTCGATGGCGAAGCGCACGGGCAGGTTCTGGATCGCCACGTCATGGACAACCTGATCGAAGGCGCGCTGCAGGAAGGTGGAGTAGATCGCGCAGAACGGGCGCATCCCCTGCGCGGCGAGGCCGGCGGCGAATGTGACCGCGTGCTGTTCGGCGATGCCGACATCGAAGCTGCGTTCCGGGAACTGCGCGGCGAACTTGTCCAGCCCGGTGCCGGACGGCATCGCGGCGGTGATCGCGCAGATCGTGGGATCGGCCAGCGCTTCGGCGGTCAGGGCCTTGGCGAAGACGCCGGTATAGCTGGGCGGGCCGGCCGGGGCCTTGGCCTGTTCGCCGGTGACGACGTTGAATTTCTGGACGCCGTGGTACTTGTCGGCAGCTTCCTCGGCCGGGCCGTATCCCTTACCCTTCTGGGTGACGACGTGGACGAGGATCGGACCTTCGCCCGCATCGCGCACGTTTTCCAGCACCGGCACCAGCGCGTCGAGGTCATGGCCGTCGATCGGGCCGACGTAGTAGAAGCCCAGTTCCTCGAACAGAGTGCCGCCCATGGCCATGCCGCGTGCGAATTCGTCGGTCTTCTTGGCGGCGACGTGCAGCGGGCGCGGCAGGCGGCGTGCGAATTTGCGTGCCAGTTCGCGCAGGCCCAGGAACCGGCCGGAGGAGACGAGCCGCGCGAGATATGCCGAAAGCCCGCCCACCGGGGGCGCGATCGACATGTCGTTGTCGTTGAGGATGACGATCAGGCGGTTGCCAGCATCGCGCGCGTTGTTCATCGCCTCGTAGGCCATGCCCGCGCTCATCGCGCCGTCGCCGATCACGGCGATGCCGCGTCCCGGCTGGCCCTTGATCTTGTTGGCCATGGCAAAGCCCAGTGCGGCCGAGATCGAGGTTGAGCTGTGCGCGGTGCCGAACGGGTCGTATTCGCTCTCGCTGCGCTTGGTGAAGCCGGACAGGCCGCCGCCCTGGCGCAGGGTGCGGATGCGGTCCCGCCTGCCGGTCAGGATCTTGTGCGGATAAGCCTGATGGCCGACGTCCCAGATGAGGCGGTCGGCCGGCGTGTCGAACACGTAATGAATCGCGGCGGTCAGTTCCACCACGCCAAGACCGGAGCCGAGGTGGCCCCCGGTCTGCCCGACGGCAGAGATCATTTCGGTGCGCAATTCGTCAGCAAGCTGGCGCAATTGGGCCGGCTTGAGCTTGCGGAGGTCTTCGGGGGTCGAAACCGTGTCGAGCAGGGGAGTGGCCGGGGTGGCGTTCATCTTCCGGGCCTTACACGCTTGTGACTTTGATGTCGATTGATGCACAGCCAATAGATAGCTGCGCCGTTGCGGCGATTACGCTGTTCAACTGTGTGTCCCGGCCGGAATGCGCCGCAAGGACTTCAGCTGCAGCCCGCGCAGGTGCCGCGCAGTTCCACGACGGGGCGCACATCGGCAAAACCGTTAGCGCGCGCGGCCGCGACGAGGGCGCCGGTCAACTTGTCATCGTCGATATGGACGGCCTGGCCGCAGCTGTCGCAGATGAGGAAGATGCAGTCGTGCTGGCAGCCGGGGTGGCTGTTGGCGACATAGGCATTGGCGCTTTCGACCCGGCGCGCGAGGTTGGTGCGCACGAAAAGATCGAGGATGCGGTACACGCTGTTGGGCGCGACTCGCTTGCCGCGCAGGGCCGAAACGCTTTCGGCAAGATCATAGGCGGAGGCGGGGCGTTCCACCTGCGCCAGCGCCGAAAACACGTCCGCGCGCATCTCCGTCCACTGCTCGCCGGCTTCGACAAGGGCGGTGCGGGCCTCGTTGACGAGGCTTTCGCCGGAATGCTCATGGTGGTGGTGATGCGCGGACATGCCGCTCATATGGGGGCAGTAGCTGCCCTATGCAATCAGCGCGTTTCGGCAGCCTGTGCAGCGGGCGCGAAGTCGTCCGCGAAGGACGAATGGCTGCCGATACCCATCACGCCGAGCACCAGCAGAGCCCCGCCGGCGAAGCCGAAAGCGAAGAAGCGGTAGAAGTCGGCCTTGAAGAGTCCCATGACGTGATCGGCTTTCAGTATTGCTGGTGACGGGCGCTGTGGCCGGTCGGAAATGGCGTGCGGCCCAAATGGCGCGAAACCCCTTGCCGTCCAGTGAACAAAAGGCATCATACCCCGTTTTTGCGACGAACGGTTGGTCTCAGGCGATGAGTCCGGGCAACTTTCGGGGTTATCGACCGTAAGCTGCCACAAACATAGGCGGGGCGTCGCCGCTCTCGGGAGTGCACACGGCCAGCCGCAATTCGCGCCAGCCGTTGAAGCCGTCGGTCTGGTAGATGGCCGGGGTGAGGCAGCCGGTCCCCGGTTCGCGGCTGACGATGCCCGGCATGGCGGGCCGCATCCACCAGTTGATCAGGCCGCGCCGGGCGCCGCGCAAGGCGAAATCCTCGGGCGTCATTGCCGTGCGGGTGAGGCCGGGCAGGGTCATCAGCCGCTCGCGTTCGGCGGGGGTGGGGTCAATTCGCATCAGGATCTCGCGGGTCGGGCCGGCGCCGAAGGCATCGGCCAGCATTCGCCCGGGCGAGGAAACGGGCGTGGGATCGGGGCCGAACAGCTCGCCATGGAGCGCGATATTGGTGGGACCGAACATCGAGGCGGCGAGGGAAAACAACGCCAGCGCCAGCATCGGCAGCGCGCCGCATCCGAACGGCAGGGCCACGGCGGCAAGCGCGCTGCGCGGCGAGCGCAGCTTGCCCAGCCGCAGAAGGACGGCGGCGATCGTCATGCCCGCCAGAAAACAGACCACAACCATGGGGCCGAACCAGATCACCCACATGGTCGTCAGTCTCCTTGTCGCGCGGGGCCTTGGCGCCGCGTGCCGCTCAGAGTGCGGCCGGTCCCGCCCGCCGCGTCATTGCGGGGGGCTTGGGGCGTGGGCCACCATGCTCGCAATGACGAAGGGGGGTAGTCAAGGGAAGGAGCGCCTCAGTGCTTGAAGTGGCGCATGCCGGTGAAGACCATCGCAAGGCCAGCCTCGTCGGCGGCGGCGATCACCTCGTCGTCGCGGATCGAGCCGCCCGGCTGGATCACGGCGGTGGCGCCTGCCTCCGCCGCGGCCAGCAGGCCATCGGCGAAGGGGAAGAAGGCATCCGACGCAACCGCGGAACCGACCGTGCGCGCTGCGTCCCAGCCGAACTTCTCGGCCGCTTCCGCCGCCTTCATCGCGGCGATGCGCGAGCTGTCGCGGCGGTTCATCTGGCCTGCGCCGATACCGGCGGTGACGCCGTCCTTTGCATAGACGATGGCGTTGGACTTCACATGGCGCGCGACGGTCCAGGCGAACAGGCAGTCGGCTAGTTCGCGGTCGGTCGGGGCGCGCTTGGTTACCACCTTGAGGTCGTCGAAACCAATGGCGCCGGCATCGCGGCCCTGCACCAGCAGCCCGCCGGTGATCGGCTTGACGGTGAGGCCCGCGCGGCGCGGATCGGGCAATTCGCCGGTCAGCAACAGGCGCAGGTTCTTCTTCTTGGCGAAGAAAGCGCGGGCTTCCTCGTCGGCATCGGGGGCGACGACGACTTCGGTGAAGATCTGGCAGATCGCCTCGGCGGTGGGCCCGTCGAGCAGCGTGTTCACCGCGACGATGCCGCCGAAGGCCGAAACGTCGTCGCAGGCGAGCGCGCCCTGCCAGGCTTCCAGCAGGCTATCGCCCTGAGCCACGCCGCAGGGATTGGCATGCTTGACGATGATGACGGCCGGCTTCTGGCCCTTGAATTCGGCGGCGAGTTCGAAGGCGGCGTCGGCGTCGTTGTAGTTGTTGTAGGACAACTCCTTGCCCTGCACCTGCTCGGCCTGGGCCAGGCCCTTGGTGAAGGGGCCGACCGGCGTATAGAGCGCTGCCTTCTGGTGCGGGTTCTCACCGTAACGCAGCGTAGTGGCAAGGCGGCCGTTGACGCTGATCATCTCGGGAAATTCGAGGCCCTGATCGACGGTGGCGAACCACTGCGCGATCATCGAATCGTAAGCGGCGGTCTGCGCATAGGCGCGCGCTGCCAGCAGCTTGCGGAAGGGCAAGGTGGTGCCGCCGTCGGTCGCTTCCAGCTCGGCAATCAGGCCGGCGTAGTCCTTGGGGTCGGTGACGATGGCGACGAAAGCGTGGTTCTTGGCCGCCGAGCGGACCATCGAAGGGCCGCCGATGTCGATGTTCTCGATCACCTCGTCCCGGTCCGCGCCCTTGGCCACGGTCGCCTCGAAGGGGTAGAGGTTGACGACTACAAGGTCGATCGCGCCGATGGAGTGAGCCTCCATCGCGGCGGCATGTTCGGCATTGTCGCGCACCGCCAGCAGGCCGCCGTGGACCATCGGGTGCAGCGTCTTGACGCGGCCGTCCATCATTTCGGGAAAGCCGGTGATCTCGGAGATGTCCTTCACCGTCAGGCCGGCTTCGCGCAGGGCCTTGGCGGTGCCGCCGGTGGAGACCAGTTCCACGCCGCGCGCGCTGAGAACCTGGCCCAGTTCGGCAAGCCCGGTCTTGTCGGAGACGGATAGCAGGGCACGGCGGATCTGGACTGTATCGGTCATCGGGCGGCTTCCTTGCGGCAGGTTCTTTGCGCGGGCCTTTAGGGCGGCGGGGGAAGGGGGGCAAGTGCGCGGGGGTGCTTTGTCCGATACGCCGGGCCTGACGCCCGCCGCGGCTCAGTTCATCTTCTTGAGCAGCCAGCCGAACGTGCCGCCCCCGCGTGAGACCATGCCCTGGATGACAAGCTGCTGGGTCGCCTGAGGGCGTCCCTGGCCGTCGACCCACAGCGAATCCTCGACCGTCACTTCGCCGCTTTCGGCGCCCGAACGGAATTGCCAATGACTGCCATCGGGCAGCGAGAGGCCCGCGCCCTGTCCATCGGCGGCAAGGTTCACGTCGACTTCGGGGCCGAGGTGGAAGCGGATCGCAAAGCCCACCATGCCGCGCTTGCCCTTGCGGCCCGAAGGCAGCAGCAGGTCTTCGCCGCGCAGTTCGCTGCCGTCGTCGCGCAGCAGCAGGATGCGCTGGTGGATAAGGCCGTAGCGTGCGGCATAGCCGTTGTGGCTGGCTTCCAGCCGGGTCGCGGCCGAGCCTTTTTCCTGCGGCAGGGTCTTGCGGTCCAGCGCGACTTCGGTGACGCCCGAGCCGATCATGCCGCCGATCAGGATCGCAGTGGAATTCGCATCGTCCAGCGTCAGCGTCGAATGTGCCGCTGTCGCCCGCAGGCCCTGTTCTAGGCGGACGGGCACAAGGCCGCCGCCACTGGCCGCACCGCCGCAGTTGACGATCAGGCGGTGGGCGCCGTGCGACATTTCGAACGCCAGCGTCGAAGCGCAGCCGAAGCGGGCATGGGCGGGCATCGGCGGCGGCGCGGTGTCGAACTGCAGGATCGACTTGTGCGCCGTGACACGCTGATAGCCCCACTGGCGCACGTCGCGCAGGGGGCGGGTGCGCACGCCGCTGGCCTTGACAAGGCCGTCGACATCCTCGGCTGAAACGGCCCAGCCGCCTTGCCACGAACCCAGCGAGCCATCGCCGTGGGTGAGCGCCAGCAGCGGCGGCACCAGAAGTTCGATCACCCGCTCCACCGATGTCGGCGCATCGCGGCGGGTTGCCTGATAGCAGTTGCGCAGCCGCACCAGCAGCGCGATCGCTTCCATCTGCGCCAGCGGGCTGCGAGCCAGAACGCCGCCGTCGTCGCCCATCAGTTCGCCCAGCGCCTTTATCAGCCCCGCTTCGCCGTAAAGTCGGCGCGGGCGGCCATCGGGCAGCAGCAGGCCGGCCGCAACGATGCCGCACCAGCCGGCGACTTCGGCCAGTCCGTCCTCGGCGTGGGTCACATGGCGGTCGAGCCAGCGCGCGGTATCGGCGATGTGGACCAGGGTGCGCAGGCGCAGAGCCTTGTCGCCGGACAGGATCAGCGGCGCATGGCCAAGCCAGTTGGCGATCCGCGCGCCGGTGTTCCCCACACTCCATGCCGGGCCCTTTCCGGGCTTGGCGGGGGGCTTGGGATTGGCCTGGAGCCACGCGGTCAGAATGCGTTCGGCCACCGGCGCGGCCTGTTCGCGCGAGGCGCAGGCTTCGAGGTCGGTCAGCCAGGAGAAGGAATGCACCACCTTCTCCAGCGGAGGGGTCACGCGCTGGGCGCCGGCATAGTCGACCTGCGCGACCGGGGTCTTGGCGCCGTGGACAAGGAAATGGCCGGCGCGGATCGCAGTGCCGGCAGCTCGGTTGCCGGGCAGGGTATTGCTTACCGTCGCCAGCAGGCGAGTGCGCGCCTTCTTGCTCATCGGCGCGCCGAGCATCGATCCCGGCACGCCCATGCGGTAGGCCATGCGGATCAGTTTTTCCGCCATGCCCACGGAGGGCGGCGAGAAATCGACCAGAGCCAGCGCGCGGCCCGGCTCGATATGGCCGGGTTCGATCACTTCCGGATGATGCGCGGGAGCCCGGTTAACGGGCACCGGGCGCTGCAAGGCAGCAGTTTCGGGTTCATCCACGCTGCCTGTCACTGCACCCTCCTCCGCCGCCTGCGACATGGGAATCGCCCGGGACGGGTCCGGGTTCCTTGCCGTGGGGCGAAGAGGGGTGCCAGCGTCCACTCTTATGCCAGGCCCTTGAGCGTCTGGATATTAGCGGCGTACTGCGACGGGCCGCCGCGGAAGGTCGCCGATCCGGCCACCAGCACGTCGGCGCCGGCCGAAACGCACAGCGGCGCGGTTTTCGCATCGACGCCGCCGTCGACTTCCAGGCGGATGTCGCGGCCGGTCTTGTCGATCATCTTGCGCACCGCCTCGATCTTGCGAAGCTGGCTTGAGATGAAGCTCTGGCCGCCGAAACCGGGGTTAACGCTCATGATGAGCACCAGGTCGATGTCGTCGATCAGATAGTCGAGCATCTTGGCAGGCGTTGCCGGGTTGAGCGAGATGCCAGCCTTCTTGCCCAGGTTGTGGATCGTCTGCACCGTGCGGTGGACGTGCGGACCGGCTTCGGGATGGACGGTGATGTAGTCCGCGCCGGCATCGGCGAAGGCTTCGAGATAGCTGTCGACCGGCGAGATCATCAGGTGGACGTCGAAAACCTTGGCGCTGTGCGGACGCAGGGCCTTCACCACGGCAGGGCCGATGGTGATGTTGGGCACGAAGTGGCCGTCCATCACGTCTACATGGATCCAGTCGGCGCCGGCTTCGTCGATGGCGCGCACTTCCTCGCCGAGCCGTGCGAAGTCGGCGGACAGGATCGAGGGGGAAATCAGGGGTATCGTCATGGTAGTTTTATGGAACTCCTCACCGTGAACGAATACGCCACCACATATTGGGGCGACAAGCGCCGACAGGGCCGTTTTCCACACGCGATATTGGGTCAAGCCTCGCGGGAGGCCCGTCTGAGGTCGCATGCGGTGAAACGACGCTGTCAGTCGCCGGAACGGAAAATTCAGTAGCCATTCACGGCGGCTCGGGCATTTAAGCCGCATGAAAAGGGTTCATGGCATGCCCCGCCAGGAGGGGCGAACGAACGGCCGCCAGCTGGCCGGGTCTCCGTCAATTGGAAAAGAAATCATGACGACCAGTCCCCAGGGATCGATCGCAATGCCCCGCGCGATGTCCGCAGCTCTGGCGATGGCCGCCGCAGTTGGCCTTGCCGCGCCGGTTTCGGCGCAGGCTGAGTATCGCAACGAGATTCGTAATGAGATGGGCCGCTGCTCCGCCGACAAGGGGCCGGGGCTGATGGTCACCGTGGACGGCATCAAGGCGTCATCGGGCAAGGTGCGCGTGCAGGCCTACCGCGCCAATTCGGGCGAATGGCTGGTGAAGGGCAAGTGGCTCTCACGCATCGAGGTTCCGGCGCGTGCGGGCAGCATGAGCTTCTGCGTGCCGCTGCCGGCTTCCGGTACATACGGCGTGGCCGTGCGTCATGATGTGAACGGCAATGGCGAGACCGATATCCGCACCGATGGCGGGGCGATGTCGAACAATCCCTCGATCAACATCTTCAACCTCGGCAAGCCCAGCTACACCAAGGTTGGCGTGCCGGTAGGCGGATCGGTCAAGTCGATCCGCATCCAGATGAAATATATGTAAGGGGCGGTCAGGCGGCGCCGCGCGCCGTCATGATCGTCCGCGCATCCGCGAGGTCGGAGGGCTTGTCCACGTCCACCGCCGCCAGCCCGTCGCGCGCAGCGACGAGGCTGGCGCTCACGCCGATCCGCTTGCCCAGCCTTGCGATCGCCGCCGCCAGCGTCAGCCGGCCCAGCGCATAGCCCAGCAGCATCCCCAGACCGAGCCGCGCGGCGATGCGCCAGGGACGCTTGCGGTCTGCCTCGACCATCTTCCAGGTCTCGATCGCCAGCCCGGCGTTGCCGCTGGCGAGCAGGAACAGGTTGCAGCCTGACCATTGCCCGTCGGCAAAGCGCAGGTAGGTGCGCTTGCTGCCGGGCATGGCGGCCTCGATGGCCTCGCGCCGGGCAAGCAGGATCGCAACGTCGCTGCCTTGCGGCGTATCGTTCAGAAAATCGCGCACCCATTCGCCGCGCAGCAGCGCATGGTCGCTGGTGGTGACGATCAGCGGCGCGCCCAATGCGTCGAGGCCGATCGCCACGCTGGCGCTGGGGCCGGTGCCGGTCGCCAGCACCTCGCAGCCGAGCAGCAGGGCAAGATCGCGCACCTTGTCGTCGCGGGCCGAAACCGCGATCCGCTCGATCCCTGCTTCGCGCAGGGCGTGGACGACATGCGCGAGCATCGGCTGCCCGGCGATCTCCACCAGCGACTTGTGCGCCGTCCCTTCCGCCTCTGCGACCGGGTCGGGCGCGCCGGGGCGTGAGCCGGCGAGGATGAGCGCTGCCGGCCTCACCGCGTACCTTCCGCATTCGCCAGCGCCTTGCGGCCGCGCCAGACCTGCCAGAGCACGCCCGGCGCGCTCAGCACCGGATGACGCTCGCGCCAGGGGGTGATGGTGACGGGGACGCCGGTGTGGCGCTCGATCTTCCAGGCAGCGTAGCGCGATGCGCCCTCGAACGTGGTCGAGGCCTTGAGCAGACGCAGCACGTTGTAGGGTTTGCCCAGCCGCTGGCGGCGCTTCCACCAGGCCAGGGTCCGGGCGCGGCCGCGCGCCGTGATTTCGGGGCGGATCGCACCATTTGCGCCGCGGGTGAAGCGGATCGCCTGCGCGCTCAGCGCCAAGGGCAACAGGCCGTCGAAATGGGCGCGGTTGGCGGCAAGGATCGAATCCTCGCGGCCTGCCTTTTCGACGCGGAATTCGGCGGCATAAGTGGCGCGGAACAAGGCGCGCCAGTAATCTTCGGGCGTGCCCGCCTCGGGGCCGAGGGCCACGGCGAGCCGGGCTGCGGTGCGCGCCGCCTGCGCCACAGCATCTGCGACAAGGGCGCGGGCGCTATCGTCGCGCAGCCAGGCAAGCCCGCTGGGCTGGACGAAGCGGGCCCAGATCGTGGTGTCGATCCGCTCTCCGGCGGCGGCGGCGCGGAAGGTTTCCAGCGCCATGGTGGCGACTTTGGCGCGCAGGGGCACACCGTCATGGACCCATTCGTGATAGCTGACGCGCGGCCAGATCCGCCCGACCTGCGGCCCGGGCAGCAGCACGTAGAAATCCAGCACGCCTTCCAGCGATCCGGTGCGCAGGTTGGAGCCGTAGAACAGCACGCCCAGCGCGCCTGCATCCTGCGCCAGTCGCTCGGCAAAGGCGCGCACCGGCGCAACCACATCGCGGGCCAGCGCCGCCGCGGTGCGGTCTGCAAGGGTTTCGGATCCGTAGAGGTCGTCGCTCATTCAGGCGTGCATCGTGCAGGCCCGCCATCAATGCAAGCCCGGGGCTGCGTCAGGGCACCACGAAGTTGATCTGCGGGCCTTCGTCCAGCACGTAGCGGCCGGCGGGGAAAGCCTCGCCGTCGAGGATGAACGAGCCGCCGATGTCGAGGTCGATGTTGTTCACGCTGAAACGCTTGGCACCGTTGCGGGTCAGGAACTTGCCCTGAAGACCGAACATGATCGCCGGCAGCAGCGCGACGATCCAGCGCACCGGCGAATCCATCACCGCCAGCTTGAGGCCGGCGCCGGGATTGCGCCCGAACGGCCGCGCGCCCAGCGGGAACCGCTCGAACGTGGTGGCGAAGGTCAGGAACCGCTCACCCGGATTGCCGCGCCCGTCATAAGGCAGGTGGCGGCCGCTGCGGCGGTCGACGATGCGGGTGGGGGTGCAGGCGCGCCAGACATTTCCGGCGCGGCCGAACAGGGCGCCGACGATGGCGGCCAGAATGGAAAGCCCCACGGCAAAGCTGTTGAAGGCGCCGCGGCGGTGGGCTTCCTGCCCGGCCTCGGTCGCCAGCGCGAAAATGCCGGTGCCCAGCACGAAGCCAAGCACGCCGCGTCCCTTGCCGTCGGACGGGGTGAGCCGCATCGGCCGGCGAGCCAGGGTTTCACCCCGGTGCGCGGCGGCCATCGCCTGCGTCAGCGACCAGTGGTTGGGCAGGCCCAGATCGACGGCCAGTGCGTTGGTCTTTCCCTTGGGCAGGACCACCAAGGTCGGCCAGTCGTCCCCGAAGATGTCGGCGCCGCAGGACAGCACATCGCGCACGGTGCCGTCGCCGCCGTCGACCACGAGGTAGTCGATGCCGCGCCGGGCGAATTCCGCCAGCGTGTAGTGCAGTTCCTCGCGGGTGCTGGGCGTCTGCGTCAGAATATTGGAGCAATCCGCCATTTCGGGCGTCTTGCCCTTGTTGCGGTGGCTGCGCGGATTGCGCACGATGCCGACAAGCGGAACCGCCCGTCCACGACGCGCGGGGCGTACCGTGTGGGCGCCGTTGTGGCGGCCAAGCTCACCGAAAATCGGCAGCGTCTCAAATTCGTAAATGCTTCCGTGCACGGGCGCTATGTAGTGACGCCCGTCCGCAAAATCATCAAGAAACATGCTCTGACACATTAAAGTTACAGTTCGATGGCAGCTGTTGCCGGGCAGACACGTTTGCCCCGCTGCAATTGCCAGCCTGTCTGCGACCGACTACGGGCTGGGGTCATGGTGCAGGAAAAGCAGGCAATGCCGGTCGTAACGATCGGCGAGAATTTCGTGAAGCTCTGGGGGCTGACGATGGCCCGGCGCGTGGCGCGGATCGCGCGGGCGGCGGGGCTGGTTTCACTGGACGAGGTGCCTGCGGGCCCGGCGATCCTCTCCAACGCGGCCCATGCCTGGGACCCGGCGTGGTTTGGAAACATCACTGGCCGGCCCGGCGTGGTGCTCACTTTGGGGGGCGTTCCGGCGCTCGCCCATGCCGTGGATGGCGGGCAGGCCGCCCGAATCGCGCAGGCCATGATGCAGGGCACGCCGCTGGCGGATATCGCCGGGCTGGAGGTGATCGCCTATGAAGACGGGCCGACCGTCGAGAACAAGCAGCTTAGAAAGCGCGAGACGCCGTTCCTCATGCCGCTCGTCCCCGAAACGGTGCGAGCGATAGAGCGGGCCAGCTATTTCGGCGCCTACAAGGGCGTAACCGACGTGCTGACCAAGTATCTCTGGCCCGAATGGGCGCTGGTCCTCACCCGCATCTGCGCGAAGCTGGGGATCACCCCCAATATGGTCACCAGCGTGGGCGCGGTGTTCTGCGTCGTTGCCACGGTGCTGTTCGCCTATGGCCACTACTGGGCGGGGATGGCGACGGGTCTGGTGTTCATGGTGCTGGATACCGTGGACGGCAAGCTGGCGCGCTGCACGATCACGTCCTCTGCCTGGGGCAATGTGTTCGATCACGGCATGGACCTTGTCCATCCGCCGTTTTGGTGGTGGTTCTGGGCGACTGGCCTTAGCTTTTGGGGCATGGCCTACGATCCGGTCACCTTCTGGTGGGTGCAGGGCGCGATTCAGGGCGGCTATATCGTCCAGCGCCTGATCGAAGGCGCCTTCATGCGCCAGAACGGCATGATGCACATCCATGTGTGGACTCGTTTCGACAGCTGGTTCCGCCTGATCACCGCGCGGCGCAATCCGAATATGGTGATCCTGTTTGTCGCCATGATCTTTTCGCGGCCCGATCTTGGCCTGATCGCGGTGGCCTGGTGGACGGCGTTCTCATGCCTGATCCACGCCGTGCGGCTGGTTCAGGCCTGGACCGTGCGGGCGCGCGGAGGCAAGATCACCTCCTGGCTTTCGGAAGGCTGACGACATGCACGCAACGATCGAGAAGTTCGGCTGGCCCGCGACCCTGGTGGCGCAGTTCGATCACTGGGTCGTTCTGGCAAGGCCGTCGCAGCCCACGCTCGGCTCGCTGGTGCTGGCCGCGAAAAGCGATGCGACCGCTTTCGGCGACCTGCCGGCCGAGGCCCACGCGGAGCTGAAGATCGCCACCGCCGCTATCGAGGCCGCGCTGGGCGAGGCGGTGGGCTATGCGAAAATCAACTATCTGATGCTGATGATGGCTGACCCGCAGGTCCATTTCCACGTCATCCCGCGCTATGAAGGCGCGCGCGAGTGGAAGGGCCGCGAATTCGTCGACTGCGGCTGGCCCAAGGTGCCCGACCTTGGCCATGCCGTAACGCTGGAGGGCGAGGCCCTCGATGCGCTGACGGCATGGCTCAAAGGGTATTTCGCGGCCTAGACGCGTCCTTACGCCCAGGTGTCGGTCAGCTTCGTCGCGATTTCGATGTCGTTGAGGAAGTCCACTTCGGCCCAGTCGAGGCCCTCGATCGAGACGGTGCCGACCTTGCCGGTGGGGGCGATCGAATCGATCACCTTGAGATACCAGTGCTGCACGCCCTCGGGGGTGCGCATGGCCTTGCGCACGGTTTCGCGGAACAGTTCGACGCCTTCGCCCCGGAAGGCGAGGAAGCCGATCGATTCGGCGTTCGACTCGGCGGCGGTCAGCGTCTTGCCGATATGAACGAGACGGCCATCTTCCGCGCGCTCGACCTTCATGTCGTCGCTGTCGTAACCTTCCGCCTTGATGTCGACGGTGACCGTCACCGGCCAGGGCTTGCCGTCGGGGCCGAGCGAGCCTTCGAGAACCTTGCGCACGATATCTTCCGACACCAGCGTGTCGCCGTTGAGGATCAGGAAGTCGCCGCGCATCGCCTCACGCACGATCCAGCAGGAACCGAGATTGTCGGCCACCTTGAAGAAAGGGTTGAAACGGATGGCGATTTCCACGCGCGGATCGCGGATCGCGGCAAGGTGCGCCTCCAGCATATCGGTCATGAACCCGGTGACCACGTCGATGCGCTTCACGCCGCAGCGGGCCAGCATCTCGATCTGCCATGCGATCAGCGAGCGGCCCGAGAAGTCGATCAGGCACTTGGGACGCTCTGCGGTGAGCGGCAGAAGGCGCGAACCCTGGCCGGCGCTGAGAAGGATGGCGTGTTCTATCATGTTCAGGTTCAGTCTGCCCAAAGGCGATTAGGGGGGAGCAGCGCCATCTAGCGATTGCGGCGCGAAAGGAAAAGCTCTGGCGGGGGCTGACCTGAAAACGTTCCCCCCAACTACGAGTGATCCCTTGCAAGTGACAGCCCCCTCGTCCAAATGCACCCCGATGCCCGCCAAACGCGACCGCCAGGAGAGTGCCACTCCGCTAGGGCGGATACTCCAGAACACCGCCTGGCTGCTTGGCGGAAAGGGCTTCGGCGCGATCTGCGGCCTGGCCTACCTTGCCATTCAGACGCGCACGCTTGGCCTGAAGGACTTCGGCCACTTTGCGCTTATCTTCGGCACCGCGCAGGCGCTGACCTCGATCGCCGGCTTCCAGAGCTGGCGTGTGGCGGTGCGCTACGGGTCGGAGCATGTCCATAACAAGGACTGGGGCAAGTTTGGCCGCCTGGCGATGCTGTGCGGCATGATCGACGCCGTGGGCGCGGTGATCGGCTGCGTTTTCGCCGCAATCGTGATCTTCGGTTTCGCCCATGTGCTGGACCTTAACCCCAAGTACGTCGACGTCGCCTTCTGGTACTGCTGCATCTCGCTGTGGGCGCTGGTTTCCGCGCCGACCGGGGTGGTGCGCGCGCTTAACCGGTTCGACATGGCGGTCTACGTCGAGGCGATCGTGCCGAGCGGGCGGCTTGTCGCCGCGCTGATCATCTGGGCGACGGGCCCTTCGGTCGGCCGTTTCCTGGCAGCATGGGCGGCGGTCGATATCCTCGAAGCCGTGCTCTACTGGTACATGGCGCGCAGGCTCAGCCCCGAATCGATACGTCTTTCCAACTTCGGCAAGTGGCGCCAGGCGCTGGCGGAAAATCCCGGCGTTGCGCGGTTCTTCTTCATCACTTACGGCGGCTCGTCGATCGATGCGGCCATGAAGAACGGCCCGCTGCTCGTGGTCGGCGGCTGGGTGGGCACCCGCGCTGCCGGTCTCTACCGCCTTGCCTCGCAGCTTTCGCAGGCGCTCAGCAAACTTTCGACGCTGCTCACCCGCTCGGTCTATGCCGAAGTCGCGCGCGTGCGCGTGGCCTCCAAGGCAGAGGAATTCCGCAAGCTGGCGGTGCAGACGACGATGATCGCCGGTGTTGCCGGCCTTGCCGTGGTTGCCGTCGCGGTGCTCGCAGGCGAGCAGCTGCTGGCGATGATCGGCGGCGAGGCTTTCGAAAGCGGTGCAGGCATTCTGGTGCCACTCGCCATCGCCTCCAGCTTCGATCTTGCCAGCGTGGCGTTCGAGCCGGTGCTGCATTCGACCGGCAAGGCGCGCCATTCGCTGGTAGCACGGCTGATCGCGGTTGTCGCGCTGGGCTTTGGCCTGTGGCGGTTCATCCCCATCGGCCCCAGCGGCGCAGCCTGGGCCGTGGCCCTTGCCGGCGCGGTTTCCTACCTTGTGATGGGCCTGATGGCCTGGCGCACCTTGCGGCAGGTCGAGGCCGGCAAGATCGCCATCGGCGTTGAGGACGACCCGCTGGAGTAGGCGCGCCGGGGCCGGCCGGGGCTATCCCTTTACGTCCGCCCATTCCGGGTGGCGCTGGAAGGCAACGGCGACGTAGCTGCACATCGGCCCGATCTTGAATCCGTTCTCCCGTGCGTCGGCGACCATCGCCTCCACCAGCCTTCCCGCAACGCCGCGCCCGCCGATCTCCTGCGGGACCAGCGTGTGTTCGGCGTAGTGCACGCCGCCGCGCGCCGTCCATGTCAGGCGGCCGATGTGGTCGCTGTCCGCCACATGGGCGTGGTATTCGCCGGTGGAGCCGGTTTCGTGCTTGGTGATGGTGACGCTGACCATGGGTCGTTCTCCTCGTGGTGTTGGACGGGGCGATATCTGATGGGCGCTTGACGCGGGCCGCGCGCCCTTACAGGGCATATGGCCATGCAGTTCACCTCCGACAATGCCGCCGCCGTGCATCCCGCCGTCTGGAAGGCGATGATGGCGGCCGATACCCCCGATGCGCCTTACGATAACGACGCGCTGAGCCGCAGCCTGGACGGAGCGTTTTCCGCCCTGTTCGGGCGCGAGTGCGCGGTGCTGTGGACCGCGACCGGCACTGCGGCAAACTGCCTCGCGCTTGCCTCGCTGGTGCCGCCGCACGGCGCGGCCGTGTGCCACCGCGAGGCGCATATCGAGATGGACGAGGCCGGCGCGCCCGGTTTCTTTCTTCACGGCGCCAAGCTGCTGCTGGCGGACGGCGCCAGCGCCAAGGTCACCCCGCAGACGCTGGCGGCGGTGGTCGATACTATCCGCGACGACGTCCACCAGGTTCAGCCCCACGCGGTCTCGATCACCCAGGCCAGCGAATATGGCTGCGTCTACCGCCCGGACGAGGTTGCCGCCATCGCTGCCTTCGCGAAAGCGCGCGGGCTTGGCCTGCACATGGACGGCGCCCGCTTCGCCAATGCGGCGGCGTATCTGGGCTGCACCCCGGCCGAGGCGGCGGGCGATGTCGACGTGCTGAGCTTCGGCTTCGTCAAGAACGGCGGGATGAGCGCCGAGGCCATCGTCTTCTTCGACGTCGAGGCCGCGAAGGCGATCCGCTATCGCCGCAAGCGCGCCGGGCACCTCCAGTCCAAGGGCCGGTTCATGGCCGCGCAGATCCTGGCGCTGCTCGAAAACGACCTGTGGCTGGACAATGCGCGGGCCGCCAATGCTGCCGCGGCCGAGATCGCCGCCGCCGCGCCGGGCCGCCTGCTCCATCCGGTCGAGGCGAACGAGGTGTTCCTGACCTGCACCGCCGCCGAGCGCGAAGCCTTGCGCGGCGCGGGCTTCGCTTTCTACGACTGGGGCGCCGATGCGGCGCGGCTGGTGACTTCGTGGAACGCACGGGCCGAGCATGTCGGGCCGCTGGCGAAAGCGATCGCGTCCTTATGAGCGTGGACACTTCGGCGCAGTCCATGCTGCGGCCGGCAGTGGCGCTGCCGTTCCTGCTTGTCGCGCTGATATGGGGGTCGACCTGGTGGGTGATCACCGGCCAGATCGGCCATGTTCCGGCCAGCTGGTCGGTGACCTGGCGCTTTGCCCTGGCGACCCCGGCGATGTTCATCGTCGCCGCCGCGATGGGCCGTAGCCTGCGCATCGGGAAAGGGGGCCACTGGCTGGCCTTCCTCGTCGGCGTGACGCAGTTCTGCGGCAACTACAACTTCGTCTACCGCGCCGAGATGTACCTGACCTCGGGCATCGTCGCGGTCATGATCGCGCTGCTGCTGGTGCCCAATACGGTGCTGGCGCGGATTATGCTGAAGCAGCCGATCCTGCCCCGCTTTGCCGTGGGCAGCGCCATCGCCATCGCCGGCATCGCCCTGCTGCTGCTTCACGAGGCGCATGAGGCGCCGTTGGGCGACAAGGTCCTGCTGGGCGTGGTCTTCGCGCTGATCGCGATGATGTGCGCCTCGGTATCGAACGTGATCCAGGCCAACGAGGTCGGCCAGCGCCTGCCGATGGTCAGCCTGCTGGCATGGGCGATGCTTTACGGCACGCTGTGCGACGCCGCGCTGGCCTTCGCCATCGCCGGGCCCCCGGTGCTGCCGACCGATGGCGGATACTGGCTGGGCACCGCCTACCTAGCGCTGTTTGGCTCGGTAGTGACGTTCCCGCTCTATTACACGCTGATCCGCCAGCTGGGCGCCGGGCGCGCGGCTTACAACGGCGTTGCCGTGGTGGTGATCGCGATGCTGTTTTCGACGGCGCTGGAGGGTTATCGCTGGTCGCTGCTGGCAGGGGCCGGGGCGGTGCTGGCCATGGCGGGGCTGGTTGTCGCCCTGAGCGCGCGCAAGCCTTCTACGTAAGTGGGATAGCGCGGGCGCCAGCCCAGCACGGCCTTGGCCTTGCCGTTGGTGACACGCCGGTTCTCGGCATAGAACGCCAGTGCCATCGGTGAGAGGTCTGCCTGCTCCAGCGATTGCAGGGGCGGCGGCGGCGTGCCGGTAAGGCGGCAGGCTTCCTCCACCAGCCGGTTCTGCGCGCAGGGCAGGTCGTCGGCAAGGTTGTACGCTCCGCCCGGCGCGGCGATCCCGGCGAGGACCCCGGCGGCGATATCCTTGACATGGACGCGGCTGAATACCTGCCCGGGCAGATCGATGCGGTGGGCCCGGCCCTCGGCCAGGCGCTCGAAGATCGAGCGGCCGGGGCCGTAGATGCCGGGCAGGCGGTAGACCCGTGCCCCCAGCGCCCGCCATGCCGCGTCCGCCTCGGACCGCGCGGTGCGGCGGCCGGTGCCGATCGGTGCACTTTCGTCCACCCAGGCGCCGCCGGTGTCGCCGTAGACGCCGGTGGAGGACAGATAGGACAGCGCCCGTCCTTTCAGCGCATCCGCGTAAAGATCCAGCACCGGGTCGAGCGGTTCGCCGCGCCCCTCGCGGCCCGGCGGCACGGAGGAAAGCACATGATCGGCATCGCCGAGCGCCATCCGCACATTACCCTCGTCGCCGAAGGAGAGAGTGCCTTCGCTGCCGGTGGAGATCACTTCCCAGCCGCGCCGTTCGAAGCGGGCGGCGATGAAACGCGCGGTGTAACCGAGGCCGAAGATGAACAGGCGGGGCATCGCCCATGCCTACCACCCCGGCGCTGGCGGGCAACCCTCGTACCGAAATCGCATCGCCCGTGCTGGCAATCGAACGCCGAGCCTCTAAGTATGCGGGCATGGATATCGCCAGCAGAACCGCCGAGCCCGTGGAAAACACCCAGATCGCAGATGCCGCGCCGCCGCCGCAGGCGCCGCCGGTGATCCACCGCGAGGATTACCTGCCGCCTGCCTGGCTGATCCCGCAGGTCCTGCTGGACTTCCGCCTGGGCGTGGATGCCACGCATGTCGTCTCGGCGCTGTCGGTAACCCGCAACCCGGACGGTAACGGCGCGTCGACGCTGCGCCTCAACGGCGACCAGATCGCCCCGCTCGCCGTGCGCGTCGACGGGCGCGAGGTGAACGACTGGCGGCTCGACGGGCCGGACCTGCTGGTCGAACTGACCGGCGACGCACATCGGGTCGAGGTCGAAACTGCCGTCAATCCGGCTGCCAACAGCCAGCTCATGGGCCTTTACGCCTCGAACGGGATGCTGTGCACGCAGTGCGAGGCGGAAGGGTTCCGCCGCATCACCTTCTTCCCCGACCGTCCCGATGTGCTGTCCACTTATTCGGTGAAGATGCGCGGCGACAAGGCGCAGTTCCCGATCCTGCTGGCGAACGGCAACTGCACCGCCACCGGCGACGACCAGGACGGCACCCACTGGGCCGAGTGGCACGATCCCTGGCCCAAGCCGAGCTACCTTTTTGCCCTTGTCGCGGGCGATCTGGTCGCCAATCACGATACTTTCACGACCATCGGCGGGCGCAAGGTGGACCTCAACATCTGGGTCCGCCCGGGCGACGAGGACCGCACGCAGCACGCGATGGACTCGCTCATCAATTCGATGAAGTGGGACGAGGAAGCCTTCGGGCGCGAGTATGACCTCGACCTGTTTAACATCGTCGCCGTGTCCGATTTCAACATGGGCGCGATGGAGAACAAGGGCCTCAACGTCTTCAACACCCGCTATGTCCTAGCCGACCCGGAAACCGCCACCGACGCGGACTACGACGCGGTCGAGGGGGTGATCGGCCACGAATACTTCCACAACTGGTCGGGCAACCGTGTGACCTGCCGCGACTGGTTCCAGCTGAGCCTCAAGGAAGGCTTCACGGTGCTGCGTGACCAGATGTTCAGCGCGGACATGGGCTCTGCGGCGGTCAAGCGGATCGAGGACGTGCGCGTCCTGCGTATCGCCCAGTTCCCCGAGGATTCCGGTCCGCTGGCTCACCCGATTCGCCCCGATTCCTATCAGGAAATCAGCAACTTCTACACCGCGACCGTCTACAACAAGGGCGCCGAGGTGATTCGCATGATGCGCACCATGGCCGGGCCCGAGCGGTTCCGCGCAGGCACCGACCTTTACTTCGAGCGCCATGACGGCGAAGCGGCGACCTGTGAGGACTTCGTCAAGGCGATCGAAGATGGCGCCGGGCTGGATCTCACCCAGTTCCGCCTCTGGTACTCGCAGGCGGGCACGCCGCAGCTAACGGTAGAGCTGGACCACGATGGCGCCCGAACGACACTGACCCTGACGCAGGCCGTACCGGCAACGCCGGGCCAGCCGAAGAAGCAGCCGGTGCCGATCCCGCTGCGCATCGCCCTCTACGACCGTGACAGCGGCGCGCATTCGGGCGAGCAGTTGATCGTGCTCGACAAGGAGACAGGCAGCTTCACTTTCGACGGTTTCGCCAAACCTCCGGTGCTGTCGATCAACCGCGGCTTTTCCGCTCCTGTCGCGATCGACTTCGCGCGGGCCAACGAGGACCTCGTGTTCCTGGCGGCGCATGACGACGATCCGTTCGCCCGCTACGAGGCGATGCAGGGCCTGGTCGTGCAGCATCTGGTCGCAGCGGTGAGCGGACGGCTTGACGATGCCGGCCATGCCGAGGGGCGCGCCGCGATCGGCGCGGCTTTCGCGGCAGTGATCGCCGATCCCGAACTCGACGACCTGATGCGCGGTGAACTGATGATCCTGCCCGCCGAGACATACCTCGCCGAACAGCTGCTCGTTGCCGATCCCGGCGCCATCCATGCCGAACGCGAAGCGCTGAAGGCGTGGCTCGGCAGCGAATGCGGCGAGGGCCTGAAAGCCCTGCATGACCGCGCGGCGGCGGTGCCCTACGGGCGCGATGCGGCGGCGCGCGGAGCCCGCAAGATCAAGACCCAGGCGCTTACCCTGATCGCCGCCGGCGACCCGGCCGAAGGCGCAAGGCGCGCACTGGCGCAGTACCGGGCGGCCGATACCATGACCGACCGTCAGGGCGCGCTCATGGTCCTCGCCAGCCTCGACGCGCCAGAGCGGGCCGAGGCACTGGCCGATTTCCGCCAGCGGTATAGCGGCAATGCGCTGGTCATCGACAAGTGGTTCTCGCTTCAGGGCAGCGCGTTCCACCCTCAGGTTCTGGATCATATCAAGGCGCTGGCGGGGCACGGGGACTTCACCATGACCAACCCCAACCGGGTGCGCGCGCTCTACATGGCGGCCGCCAGCAACCCCATCGCGTTCCATGACGAGGGCGGCGAGGGTTACCGCATGATCGGTGAACTGATCCGCAAGCTGGACCCGGTGAACCCGCAGACCGCCGCGCGCTTCGTGCCCGTTCTGGGCCGCTGGCGGCGGATAGAGCCAGTGCGCGCCGCCCTGATGCGCGCCGAACTGGAACGCATCGCCGCCGTGCCGACACTGTCGCGCGACGTGCGCGAGCAGGTGACCAAGAGCCTTGGCTGACTTCGAGGTGGAGCCCGTCGAGGTCAACCGCGCCGATGTGTTCGAGGGATTGCCGCATGGCTTCCTCGGCCGCCGGGGCGGGGTGAGTGAAGGCGATGTTGCAGGTCTCAACGTCGGGCACGGCGCGGGCGACGAGCCGGAGCGGGTCGCCCGGAACCGGGCGCTGGCAGCCGGGGCCGTGCTGCCGGGAGCCCGGCTGGTCACCGTCTATCAGGTCCACTCCGCCGATTGCGTAACGGCAGGCGCTGACCTTTGGCCCGAAGCAGATCGCCCCCACGCGGACGCTATCGTTACTAACCGGCCCGGCCTGCTGCTGGGCATTCTTACTGCCGACTGTGCGCCGGTTCTGTTCGCAGACCGCGAGGCGGGTGTCGTGGGCGCCGCCCATGCCGGCTGGAAAGGCGCGATCGGCGGCATCACCGACGCGACCATCGCGGCGATGGAGAAGCTGGGCGCCCGGCGCGAAAGCATCGTTGCGGCGGTGGGCCCGTGCATCGCGCGCGCCTCATACGAAGTGGATGAAGGTTTTCGCGATCGGTTCGTCGCCGACCATCCCGTCAACCTGCGCTGCTTCGATGAAGGCCGTCCGGGCCATTACCAGTTCGACCTCGAAGCCTATGTGCTGGGCCGGCTGCGCGGAGCCGGGATCGGCAGCGTTCAGGGCCTGCGGCTCGATACTTATAGTGCGCCGCAGCAATTCTACTCGTTCCGGCGAGCCACGCATCGCTCGGAACCCACCTACGGCCGGCAGATGTCGTTGATCGGATTGCCCTGATTACTTCGTGATCTATTGATGCATTGCTGCCAGGATGCATCGCCGACCGACCAAAAAGGCGGTTGGCACGGTGGCCTTTCGTGTATATCAGGCCCGCAAAGTCGGGAGAATGTCGGGCAGTGCCCGGTGCGCGAACCGAAACGGGGATACCAGGCTTACCGATGGTCAAGATTGGCCTCCTGTCGGATACCGACAGTGGGTGGTCGAAAGCAAGGCAAGGGCAAACATGGCAGAAACAGAGGGCGTGCGGCGGCGCGATTTCATTAATATCGCCGCAGTAAGCGCCGCGGGTATCGCGGGCGTGGGGGTCGTAATTCCCCTGGTCAGCCAGATGTCGGCATCCGCAGACGTTCTGGCGGCATCTTCCACAGAGATCGACATTTCCGCGATCCAGCCGGGGCAGGCGATCAAGGCGGTGTTCCGCAAGCAGCCCGTTTTCGTGCGCAACCTCACTCCCAAGGAGATCGAGGAAGCCAACGCGGTGGATACTGCGTCGCTGCGCGATCCCCAGACGCTTGCCGAGCGGACCAAGGAAGGCAAGGAAAACTGGCTCATCACCATGGGCGTTTGCACCCACCTCGGCTGCGTGCCGCTGGGTGCCGGCGAGGGTGAGATCAAGGGCGAGTTCGGCGGATATTTCTGCCCCTGCCATGGCTCCGCCTACGACACTGCCGCCCGTATCCGGAAGGGCCCCGCGCCCAAGAACCTAGAGGTTCCGGAATACGCCTTCACCACAGATACCGTCGTCCAGATCGGTTGAGGCCAAGAGAGAGGATCACAATATGAGCTTTCCCTGGGCCAACGAATACAAGCCAAGCCATCCCTTCATGCAGTGGATGGATGACAGGCTGCCGCTCCCGCGGTTGGTGTTCAATTCGGTCGGCGCCGGCTATCCGGTGCCGCGCAACCTCAACTATTTCTGGAATTTCGGTTTCCTGGCGGCGCTGTGCCTGATCGTCCAGATCGTGACCGGCATCGTCATGGCCATGCACTATGCGGCCAACACGGCGGTGGCGTTCGACACCATCGAGATGACCGTGCGCGACGTGAACTGGGGCTGGATGATGCGCTATGCGCACGCCAACGGCGCCTCGATGTTCTTTATCGTCATCTACGTCCACATCTTCCGCGGCTTCTACTACGGGTCCTACAAGGCCCCGCGCGAGATGGTGTGGCTGCTAGGCGTCGTGATCTTCCTGCTGATGATGGCCACCGCCTTCATGGGCTACGTGCTTCCCTGGGGCCAGATGAGCTTCTGGGGTGCGAAGGTCATCACCGGCCTGTTCGGCGCGATCCCCTTCGTGGGCGAACCGCTCCAGCAGTGGCTGCTCGGCGGTTTCGCGCCCGATAACGCCGCGCTCAACCGTTTTTTCTCGCTCCACTACCTGCTGCCCTTCGTGATCCTGGGCGTGGTGATCCTGCATATCTGGGCGCTCCACATTCCCGGCTCGTCGAACCCGACCGGCGTGGAAGTGAAGGCCGAGAGCGACACGGTCCCCTTCTACCCCTATTACGTGGCCAAGGACGGCTGGTTCATCGGCGTCTTCGCGATCGTGTTCAGCCTGATGCTGTTCTACTTCCCGAACTCGCTGGGCCACCCGGACAACTACATTCCGGCCAACCCGATGAGCACCCCGGCGCACATCGTTCCCGAATGGTATTTCTGGCCGTTCTACGCGATCCTGCGTGCCTTCACTCAGGACTTCTTCTTCATTCCGGCCAAGCTGATGGGCGTGCTCGCCATGTTCGGCGCGATCCTGGTGTGGTTCTTCCTGCCCTGGCTCGACAAGTCGCCGGTACGCTCGGGCAGCTACCGCCCGCTGTACAAGAAGTTCTTCTGGTTCGGCCTGATCCCCGCGATGGCGGTCCTGTTCTACTGCGGCGGCGCCGCAGCGGCAGAGCCCTACGTGATGATCAGCCAGCTCGCCGCGCTGTACTACTTTGCGCACTTCCTGATCGTCCTGCCGATCGTCTCCGCCATCGAGAAGCCGCTCCCGCTGCCTTACTCCATCACCGAGTCCGTTCTCGGTACGGATGAAGCCGCCCAGCTCGCTCCCTCGGGCAGCGTTTGATCAACAGCTAGAACGGAAGACGAAAGACATGGCACGCATTCTCTCGATCCTCGTCGGGCTGTTTTTCACAGTCGCGCTGGCGTGGTCGTTCGGCCTGGGTTTCTACACCTGGGCCACCGACCCGGCAGCGCCTACCGCCGAACATGAATTCCACCTCCACCCCAAGGAAGTGGCCTTCGCCAGCGACGGCGCCTTCGGCAAGTTCGACAAGCAGCAGCTGCAGCGCGGCTTCCAGGTCTACAAGGAAGTCTGCTCGGCCTGCCACTCGCTCAACCACGTCGCTTTCCGCGACCTGGCGCAGCTGGGTTACTCCGAAGGTCAGGTGAAAGCGATCGCCGCCGGCTTCCAGGTCCCGGGCGTCGATCCCACCACGGGAGAGGCAAACCTGCGCCCCGGCCTGCCGACCGACTACTTCCCCAAGCCCTTCGCGAACGACGTCGCCGCGCGCGCCGCCAACAACAATGCGGTTCCGCCCGACCTGTCGCTGATGACCAAGGCGCGCCACGAAGGCCCCGCCTATGTCTACTCGCTGCTGACGGGCTTCCAGGCACAGCCGGCCGAATTGCTGAAGGAGTTCCCGGACTCCAAGACGCCCAATGGCCTGCACTACAACCCGTACTTCGCGAACCTGAACCTTGCGATGGCACCGCCGCTGACCGGCGACGGCCAGGTGGAATACGGCCCCGGCAACCCCAAGCCGACGGTCGACCAGATGTCGAAGGACGTTTCCGCCTTCCTGATCTGGACCGCCGAACCCTCGCTCGACAAGCGCAAGCAGACCGGCCTCGCGGTCACTCTGTTCCTGCTCTTCGCGACGGTGCTGGGCTACATGGCTTACCGGAACATCTGGGCCGGCAAGAAGCACTGACGCAGCCGTCCAAAGACTGTTAAAGGCTCCGCGCCCCGTCATCCCAGCGATGGCGGGGCGTTTCGCTTTTTGGAGAAGATCAACGTGACCGTCGATGACCTGAAGGCGCTCGTGCGCACGATCCCGGATTTCCCCAAGCCGGGCATCCTGTTCCGCGACGTGACCACGCTGATCGGCGACGGACCCGGCTTTGCAGCCGCCGTCGGCCATATGGCCGACCGGGCAGAGGCTGCCGGCGCGCAGGTGATCGCCGGCATCGAGGCACGCGGCTTCATCTTCGGCGCAGCCATCGCGGCGCGCTTGGCGCTGCCTTTCGTGCCGGTGCGCAAGCCCGGCAAGCTGCCGGTGCCGGTCCTCGCGATCGACTATGCGCTGGAATACGGCACCGATACGCTGGAAGTCGATCCCGGCGCCGTGCCGGACGGCGCGCGCGTGGTGCTGGTGGATGATCTCATCGCGACAGGCGGCACCGCCATGGCCGCGGTCGAACTGCTCCGGCGGGCAGGCGGCACCGTCGTCCAGTCGCTGTTCGCGATCGACCTGCCGGAACTGGGCGGAGCCCAGAGGCTACGCGGTGGGGGCGTTCCCGCAGATGCCCTGATGGCCTTCGACGGGCACTGAGGCGGCCGCCCTTTCAGGCCGCCACAGTATCCTTGGCGGCCTTCTTGCCCTTGTCCTTCTTACCGGTCGGCTCCGGCTCGAGCAGGGTCTGAACCGCCTTCGAAGTGGCGACCGTGCCCAGTTCGGTAAGCGCGAAGAAGTTCGCCTCGATATCGGCCAGTTCGTAGAGGTAGTTCACCATCACCCCGTGCGACTGCTTCTGCCCATTGGCGGAAAGGTCGGCATTGGCGTGGACCGCCTCAAGCCGCGCCCCGTTGCCAAGGTGGAAACGGGCGACCGGGTCCACCGGCTGGTTCGCCTTGCCTTTGGTCTCCACCAGATAACGCGCGGCCAACTGGCGCAGGTCTGCGGCGCCCGGCAGCGCGGCCTCGCCGGCCTGTTCCTTGCCTAGCCACTTGGCGAAAGTAGGCACTGGTGACAGCGTGGCGAAGGTTTTGAGGTGCGGCAGTTCCTCCTTCAGCAGGCCGACCACGCGCTTGATAAGGTGGTTGCCGAAAGGGATGCCCTTGAGGCCGACCTGGCAATTGCTGATCGAGTAGAAGATCGCGCATGTCGCATCGCGGGGCGCAATGGTCTCGCGCTCCTCGGCGATGATCTGGTGGATTGCGCCGGGCACCTGCGGGGTCAGCGCCACTTCCACGAAGATGAGAGGGTCGTCGCGCATCTGCGGGTGGAAGAAGCCGTAGCAGCGCCGGTCGACCGGCTCGACCCGGCGGCGCAGATCGTCCCAGCCCTGGATCTGGTGCACCGCCTCGTAGCGGATGATGCGTTCGAGCAGCTGCGCCGAACTGTCCCAGCCGATCCGGCGCAGTTCAAGGAAGCCCGCGTTGAACCAGGCGGTGAAGGCATTCTCCAGATCGCGGTCAAGCGCGGCGAGGCCGGGCGTGGAGGCAGCCTTGGGCACCGCAAGCAGATCCTCGCGCAGCCCGATCAGCCGCTGGGTGCCCTGCGGCGCAAGGTTGAGCTGGTTGATAAGCCGCCGGCTGGGTGACTTGCTGGCGACATTGAGTGCCAGCGCCGAAGCCTCGTCGGGCTTTTCGGCCCATTTGGCGATGGCCTTGTCGATCGCCTTGGCATCGGCGGGGTGCAGATCGTGGACTTTGCCCAGGAAATCCTGCCGCGCTTCCAAGTCGCTCGCTTCATAGAGGTCGAAGAAGGCCGAGGCCAGCGCGGGCCCCGATGCCCGACCGCGCAGCGACAGCAGGGCGTCGGCAATTTCGAGCAGGCTTTCACCGCTGTCGTGGCGGGGCGCAACGCCGATCCCGCGCAGCAGCTTACCCAGCCCTGAGTTCATCAGCAGGTCGAGCGGATTGCGCCGCCGGGGATTCGCCGCCGCGCTGGCGGCCGGAGCATCCGAGGGGAAGCGGGTCCGTGAAGTGTTCATGGTGTCTCGGGTCCTCTGCTGATGAGGGCTCGAGGATATCACTGCTGCACCTGCGAGAGAATACGGTGAAGCCGGGATGAGCCTGCCGAAAGCTGGCCCGAATGGCGCAGATACAGGCGTTTCTGCCGTGCCGCCGCGCAGAAGCCGCCACGGCGATCCGCAGCCCGGGACGGCGCAGGATTTCAAAGCGATCGCAGGCGAGTGCAAGAGAGTCGTTGACGAAACCATATGGGCCGTGGCAATCGCCCCTCCAACGACGCGGCCCGCGACACCACACGGCCGCTGCGCCCCAGGGCTGCATGAGCGGGTATAGCTTAGTGGTAAAGCTCCAGCCTTCCAAGCTGGCTATGCGGGTTCGATTCCCGCTACCCGCTCCAAGCCTTCAAAACATACTGAAATGCCACGGAAATCTGCCACTTCTGGGGCCGATATTTGCGCATGGGCCACAGTCGTGGGTCACAACGACGCCCTCGGTGCAGCGATAAATCACGAGAATCGCGCAGAAAGTCGTCCTCAACTGTGGGTCACAAACGTGGGTCACAAACGGTCGATTCGCGGCCTGTACCGGCGCGGCTCGATCTACCAATTTCGTGTGCGTGTGCCGGTCGAACTGCGAGAGGTCATTGGCAGCAGCCATGTGAAGCGGTCGCTGCGAACAGACTCGCTTTCATTGGCCGTCAGACTGAGCCGGAAAGTCGCATCAGAGGTGGAGACTGCTTTCGAGGAGGCCCGCCGGGAGAGGGGGCTGGTGAAAGCAGTTGGCCGGATTGCGGATGGGCTGGTTTCACAGACAACCGCCATCACCATATCAGCACGATGCGAGTCTGATGTCGGGAGGAGCGCGGGTCCAACCCTGTCAGAAGTCTACGAGAGGTATTTGGAAGACCCGACGAAGCGGCGCTCGGATCGTACGATGTTGGCTCACCACACGACCCGACGTGTGATCGAAGACATCTTTGGTCAGGAAAAGTTGGTTACGGAAATTACTCGTGAGGACTGCCGTAATTTGCTTGAAACGCTCCGTTGGCTGCCCGTTAATGTCGGGAAGAAGTTCGGCGCAATATCTATTCGTAACGCTGCTAGCCTCGCGAAAGCGGACGCACGGATCAGGACGATCAACGCTACCAACCTCAACGCGTACATGGCTCGTTTCGCGACCATGCTGAACTGGGCGGTAGCAGAAGAATACATCGGACGTAATCCAGCACGTGGACTTCAAATTGCTGAGCCAGTGCATCCGCAGGATCGCCGTAAGCCGTTCGAGCTTTGGCAGCTACGTCGGGTATTCACCGCGCCGATCTACACGGGTTGCAGGGACGATCAGCATGGTTACGCCACGCCGGGAGACGTAGTTGCAAAAGGGGCGCGATATTGGGTACCGCTCATCGCGCTGTGGTCCGGAATGAGATTGAATGAGATTTGCCAGTTAGATGTGGCGGATGTGCGGACCATCGAAGGGGTGCTCTGCTTTGCCGTCACGAGCAAGAGCCTCGCCGGAACCCGTGACAAAACGCTCAAGACCAAGTCAAGTGAGCGGCTGGTTCCTGTTCATCCGAGCTTGCTCGATCTTGGGCTTAGCGCGTTCGTCAGCGACCAGCGAAAAAACGGGACCATCAAGCTTTTCGACGACCTTCCAGCAGGCGCTCGGGGTTTCCGTTCGGTGGCGTTCTCTCGATGGTTTTCGCGATTTTTGGTGAGCGCAAATGCAGCGGCTGCAAAGACCTGTTTCCACTCGTTCAGGCATGGTTTTCGGGACGCCGCGCGCAATGCCCGAATTGATCGGGATATCGCTCTTCGATTGGGTGGATGGATAGCAGGCGGGACCCAGAGCGAGAGTGCCGATGATTATGGTTCAGGGTACCGACCGCAGATTCTCTATGACGCCATTTCCGTCATCGAGTATCCTGAACTCGATCTTTCACATTTGCTCAAACGGCCCCGATGACGCGCCTTGAAAGACCGGTAGCCCAAGCGGGGCTCACCGCTCAAAGAGTTGGTGTGCCCCGGTTTGAGCCGGGGCACACCGATTGGTTATTTGCTAGGCGTTGGAACGATCACACGTTCCTTTTCAGTCGTTTTCGGATGTCGGTCTGCATATTTTTCGGTAACGAAACGTCCGTCATCGGAATTGCGATAGACGGTTTTACGAGGTCCTTTAGGCGTACTCATTGTATGCTCCTATCAAAGCAAGTTGCACAATGAGACGTTGAATGGCGGTCCCCTAACGACGGTGGGCACAAAGCCCACCGTCGCCTCAGTCTCGGTTTACACCGGGATGAGAATAGGCCACGCTTTCAGCCCGAAAGCCTTAGCGTAGAGCACCTTGCCGGTATGCGTACACTTCCGCCAAGGGCGAAAGATGTAGCGATATCCGGGGGGTGCTGGCGGGAGAGTTCCCGTCGCCATACCGCGTCTCCGAGGGGCGATATTTGCCTTGACAAGCGAAGCTCATCCCGCTAGCGAGCGGATGCTAATATGAGTTGGGCGCTTGTCTGAGGCTTCCTTACCGGCGAGCCCCTGTGAGCCCGATAAGAAAATTCGAGACCTGAGCCCTGCTCAGGTCTTTTTCTTTACAGCTTTCCCTTTCGCTGAAGATATTCAAGTCGATTGGTTGCGGCTTTATAACCCACTCCATGCCTTTCCATTACGACCTGAGCGGTATCTGCCGGGCTGAAAAATCGTGCGGGCATTAGTAGTTCGCTCGCGAACTGGTTGGCCTGAGGTTCGCTCAAACGATACGCTGGAATATTTTGGCTAGGCATAGCGCGAGCTAGCGGAATCTTCGTGTGCATCGCCCAATGTGAAAGCTCATGGGCTGCGGTAAACCGATCACGCGGTTCACCGGCCCATGCGCCCCGATAGACGTCTTCCCGCAGCCAGATGTATTCGCCATCAGGATCGGTATATCCTTCGGCAGGACCCATCTCCGCGACATCCATCGGGATTAGCGTGAAAACGTTCAAGCGATTGTCGAGAATTTTCTCCATCATTTCCATGATGGGCGTGTACGGAATCTCGTCGAGGCCGAACTTCGACCGCCAACCTTGAGCTATCTGCTCAATGTCGTTCCAGCTTCTCGCTGGGACGATGAAGTTTTGGCCACTCACGTGATTACTCCTTCTTCCGGTTCAAAATATTTTGAATTTCGTTGAGTTCATCCGCTGATAGATTGTTCATCTGGCGCGCGAGCAACCCGGCGGTATCTTTCCCCAAGGTCGAATTTGGTTCGATGATAAAAGCTTTCCGAGCGCGATCCGATGCGCTCCGAAGCCGCGAAGCAACGTCAGCCGCCAACCCGTAAATGGTGATTACGGCTTCCTCGAAACCCGAGGGCGGCGTTTTCTTCCCGACCTCAACGGCCGACACGAATGCAGCGGACTTGTCCAATCGAGTGGCCATATCCAGCAGTCGCTCGTCCCTATCGATCCTAATCTTGCGTAGCTCCTTTCCGAGTTCCGTAATCATTGGCTGTGTCCTTTTATCCCCTGCTTGACGTTACGTCGTAACTCAGAGTTTGCGACGAATCAACCCGAGAGGCCTATTTCGATAAACCTAGCAGGTTGAATCGTGGAATGCAATAGGTTGGTTAGATAACAAGGTGAGGTTGACGTGGGCGCGCGCTGTCAGCCTCCCCGGAATCGGGCCGTCTTATCGGATGGGGTATTCCGGGCGATTTTGACGCACACGAAATTGGTAGATCGAGCCGCGCCGGTACAGGCCGCGAATCGACCGTTTGTGACCCACGTTTGTGACCCACAGTTGAGGACGACTTTCTGCGCGATTCTCGTGATTTATCGCTGCACCGAGGGCGTCGTTGTGACCCACGACTGTGGCCCATGCGCAAATATCGGCCCCAGAAGTGGCAGATTTCCGTGGCATTTCAGTATGTTTTGAAGGCTTGGAGCGGGTAGCGGGAGACTGCCAGACGTGCGAACCGGGTCTGAGTGTACCCTGTTGATCTGGCGCGATTTCTTGCGTGGCCGGGTTCGGTTCCGGTAGCGGGAACGGCACCGCCGCCGCTGGCGGGGATGGCTTCAACGGTGGCTCTCCGGTTGGCATTCCAGTGATGATCGAGCCCAGTCGAGCGTTGAGTTCGTTGATGGCGGTACCCGCATCGTGGGCGGCGCGCAGGCGCGCGATCAGATCGTCGATGTCGGTACCAGTGGCCGGGGCATCATCGACCGCATCATGAAGTGGGTACGCTGCGCCGGTCGGCGTGTCGAAGCGGTCGGTCATGATGTATGCCTCCATGATGGGCGTGGGTGCTGGTGGAGCCTCGGTCGAGGAGATCGTTGCGGAAGGCAGGCTGGGTCACCATGATAGCCTCGTACGATCTGGAGAGAACATGGGCGGTGAGGACATCGACGTATTGCTGATCGAAGCTGCGGCAGCCCGAGGGTGCGACCAGTGTGGCGGGCATTTCCATGATGGTCGGATCACCATCAGGGGTGACGAAGTTCTCTCGGTGGTATGCCGGTCCTGCGTCGATGGGGGTGTCGCGATGTCGAGGACGTTGCATTGATCCCCGATGACGATGATGGCCCTTGTCCGTGCCCGCTGTGCCGGGAAGACGTCCCTGACGAAATCGTCGCGATGATCATGGAGTCCGCAGCCCAGAAGGGTACGACGATGACGAAGGAAGAGTTCCTCGACTGGTTGGACCGCGTGGGGCGCGAGCCCTGAGGTCAGGCAGCTTCGGCCATCTTGGTCTTGAGGCGATGGACAGTCCCGACCCCGACGCGCAGCTTCTTGGCGGTCGCATTGATGCTGATCCCCCGGTTGAGGGATCGCTTGATCCGTTCGACCTTGTCTGGGTCGAGCGCGGGACGGCCACCCTTCTTGTCAGAACGGGCAAGACCTGCGCGCACGCGTTCTGAGATCATGGCCCGCTCATACTCGCTGAACACGCTGAGCATTCCGTACAGGGCACGGCCAGATGGTGTTGAAGTGTCGAGTGCTTGGACGTGAAGGTAGAGATCGACGCCGCGCGCGTCGAGGTCAGCGAGCATGGAGACCAGATGCTGAAGGCTCCTTCCAAGCCTGCATACCGACCACGCCGCGATCATGTCGAACTCGCGTCGGGTGACGCCCTTGAGAAGGGCGTCAAGACCGGGCCGCTTCTCACGCCCGCGTGCGCCCGAGATGCCTTCGTCGGTGTAGTGGCCGACGATCTCCCAGCCCATGCGCTCGGCAGCGGCGTGGAGGTCTCGAAGCTGATTATCCGTGGTCTGCTTGCCGTCCGAGGTCGAGACCCGCGTATAGATCGCCACTCGCTTCGCCATGCCCGCTCCATCACCTGATTGATCGGTTTTGGAAATATATGGAAAGAAGTTGATCGTCTATGACGATAATAAGATATGGTCTATGCTCTGATCGGAGAGCATCTACGCGACCAGAAATCTCACTTCAGCGCCTGTAGGCAACGCCCTGTCCCAAAAGAGGCTCGGAGGTGTAAATATCTCGGGGCCTCAAATGAATACCATTTGCCGAGGTCAATATGCCTCGGCTTCCAATGGAGGCACGCATGGCATTCGGGTACGAGAACTGGAAAAACACCACCGCAGGTATCGAGACGGGTTGCGTGATCAGGCTCAAGGCGAGCGAGATTATTTCCGCCGCGCAGTCGGGCCAACCACCTGTTCGCGTCATCGCCGCTGATATCAGGCAGCACCTTGGTACCCAGCAGAACAATGCGTTCATCGGACGAATGATCCGCGAATGGCTCGGCCCAACCTTCCGCGTGACCGGGCGGGAGAAATGGCAACGTGAGGACGGCACGGAATCTGGTGCGGTCTACGATCAAGCTGCATGAAAGCGCGAGGGCGAGCCATGCTCGCCCTCAAGACGCGCGACGATGGAAGCGAACAACCACCGCCGCCGTCGGCCTTCCACATTCAACCGGTTCTGGAATGGCGGAAATAGCCGGGCATGACGCGGCGGAAATGCTCGTTTTTTTCAGCCCGGAAACAGACGGGTTTGTGGAATGCCTCGCCCGCGAACGTAGCAACCCACCCGGCACGCTGCACGTTAGTGTACGTGATTTGAAATACCGCTGGCCCACATGCTCACCGGCCTAAGCCTCACCATCGAGAGTAGTCTGGCTTGCGCGCGCATGATCCATGCTCCCGACGACCCCGATGGTGAACGATATGTGGTACTCTGCTGCGACCGATAATGGCCAGCGCAACGCCCCCGACAAGGCAGAGCACCATGCGCGATAACTATGGGGTGCCGAAGGGCCAACCATTAAACCCCTTCAACGTCCAGCAAGACATGACCCCCTATAATTATCTCAAATCTATCGCTGATTTTGGCAAAGAGCAGGTCGGATCACCGACATTTTTTAGCTCCCGACTGCCTTTCTCGGACGACCTCTCCCCCGGACAACTTCACCGGCAGCGACCTTCTTGGCCTTGATCCGGGCTTTGCGCGCCCGTTCCTTCTCTGCCTTTGTCATGGTCGATTTCGTGATGGCGGCTTGGCGCTCCGCCTCGGTCGCACAGCGCTCCAGCTTCCTGTCGAGACGGTGTTGTTTGAGAGACTTGCGCGCAACATCATCAAGCCCGATGTCTACGTGCTCAAGATCGACCTCGAATGGGAACCCGGCCACCTCGAAATAGGACTTCAGGAACTCGGCTTGCGAAAGATCGTAGACTCGGATGTCCACTGGGCGAGTGTCGTCCGCGACCCGAAGCGAACTGCGAAACACAATCTGGATGAGGTCTTCCATTTCGCGGCTGCGTGTGACCATGGCCGGGGTAATCCCAAACAACTTGAGGGCTGAGATTTCCGCCGGATTGCCTTTCGCACTGTAGCAGACCGAAACGGTGGTGAGATCGCGATACTCATTCGAACCGGCGATCTTGGGGCTGATCGCCTGACCGGGAATTTTGCCCTTCCATGCCGTGACGTGACGCAGGTTAGCTGTCCAGTAGTGGTTATCGTCATCACTGTTTGCCGCGATCCAGTCGGCCCAACGATGCTGGGCGTCCTTGTATGGACTAGCATCGTCATGCCAAAGGAATGACCCCGCATTGTGATCCTTCGCGAAGTAGCGGATGCGCACGGACCTCTTCGCCCATTCGTGCGCAGTCACGGTGGTCGGCAACGATTCGAAAGTGACCTGATGCTCTGGGTTGGCCGGGGTGCAGAATAGGGCGGTGATCAGGCCATAGGTCACACTGTGCTCGAAGGCGTTACCGACGATCCAGACCTCGCTGAAGGACGCAAGCTCGTGGATGTCCCAGACTGAATACCACGACCACGTCGCGTTTCTGAGTGCCATCTCGCGCCAATCGTGGATATTCACGTAGACGCCATGGCCGGACGTAATGCGTTTGTGGAAGTTAGCCCACGTCGAGGCCGTAGCGTCATTCTGATAGTCGGCGAGGCTCGGTGCATTGGGCTTTGCCGAAACGATGGAGAATGACGTTCCGACGACCCGCTCAAGGCCATAATGCGCTTGAAAGTGTGCGGCGTGGGCCGGTGTTCGGCGCAACTCATGGTCCCACAAGTTGGGTATCTCGTCCACGACGAGATGCCATCCTGCGAACGATGACCAATCGGCGGACTTCAGCGCTTCATGCGTGATGATGATCACGACGTGGCGTGCGAATTGGAGTTCGTTCGGGACACGCGCAATGTCCTGACGGACAGTCAGCGTGCCTTCCTCATCGAAGCGGTCAAGAGCGGACTTTATCACCCGGATGATTGGAGGTGTGATCCCCACGCGCGCGGCGGCTGCGGCGATCAGTCGTGAGCGGGTTGCCATGACCTCACGGCGGTCCACGGCGTAGACGTAGAGACCGGGGGCAGAACCCATATGGTCGACACAGCGGGTCGTCTTGCGCGATCCACATGGACCGCTATCATATCGAATAATCACTTAAAAACTTAAACCTCTTAACTCTGAAATCTGTAGTTACAGAGCTAATACGTGGTGCGTCATTATTAATCGGTGCGCTTGTTCGTAAAGATACTATATGGATAAATACACCAATTTTATGTGTCCACTGGCCATGTTTCTCGATAAGCGACGGCTTATGCCTAAACGGCGAAGGCCGAGTCCATAAAGAAAGTGACCTACCTGAAGCGAGGGGCTGGGCGCGCCCTTGCGCGACTGGTCATTCGCTTCAGGTAGGTCACTGCCCGTCGGTGAGGTCGTGCCGAAGCGAGGGGCAATAACCCTATGTAATCAATATGTTAATAGCCGCCCACTTAGCGCCAAGCGCCGCTAACCGGACGCGCGTCGCCTCATCACAACCGATGGCCAGTCGCGCAAAAGCGCGCCCGTCATCTGTTGATCTTCGTCGGCAGGCTATCGCCGGATTGGACATGACCAAACCCATGTGAAAATGAAATACAGGGGACGGATTCTGTTTCCTGTTTTCAGCCGTTGGTTGCGCAACGGAGTCCTGACCGATAAGCGATGCAATCCGCCATGAAATCCGGGCGCAGCCCGCTATCCGCCGCGCAGCGCCCCCGGAGGGGTGATGACGCCACACCCAATTGCGGTCAGTCAGGTGAACTCAAGAATGGGCAGTAATTCGGCGCGTATGATTTCGCGCGGGCGCTCGTGCTCATGCATCATCCATACGCTGGGGTGCAATGAACGGAAATGTTCGATTTCCGCCCGTGTAGCGCCCCAAACCACGAGCATGACGGCAAAGGGTGCGCGATTGCGCCGGTCCGGCCCGGTTCCGGCCTCACGACCGAACTGCATGCGTCCACGCAGGAAGCCAATATCGCACACCGGCACGATGTCAGTCTGAAAATACGCCGCGTCTGTGTTCGCAGGAACTAGCCCGACAACAACCCCGACCTTGCCGCTTGAATGCATCTCGTTTGCCCGCTTCAAGAACAAGCTTGCGGCTGAAAATGGCGGGTTCATATAAGTGAAATGCCCGCACCAGTCATCGCGCAGGCCGTCGCCACCTGCTGACAGGAGAATGCGGCGTCTGGCTCGAACCGGCGATTCAAGATGCGCGCAAGGATCGAGGTCGATCTCGCCCCAGACGGAAGTAAGTTTGTCGAGGAACTCGCAAGGGGTAAATCTTTTGTCCTTCTGAGCAAGCGACAGGGGCGTCAGGATCGTCTTTTGAGGTTTCTGACGCGCCATCTTCTTCGGCCCAATAGCATCAAGAACCTTGAGAACTGTGGCGATGGAGCCACCGCCCGCTTCCATTCGCGCTAGAGTCGCAGCCGTGATCCCGGCCTGCGCCGCAACATCCTGCTTGGAGCGGCCAAGTGTGAGCCTGCGATTTCCGAGTTGCTGAGACAAGGTGCGTCCGCGCGCCAAGCCCACGATGTGGAAATCCACCGCGCCCATCACCTTCACTAGCAATTCGAGCGATCCGATACCGCGCTCAAGGCGATGAATGCCTTGGCGATCTGTTCCGACATGCCCGGCTAGAGCGTCTTGGGTCAGGCCTTTGCCCCGTCTGGCGGCGGCGATCTCTTCAAGCAATTTCACGGTCAGGAATCAATCATATTTCAATATCAGCGTGTGCGGCTTCGAAGGGCAAAAATGTGAAGCGCGCAACCACCTGACGAGCGGTATCCCCAATGTCCGGTAGCGGCACGCGTGCGCGACGTTGGAGATACCTAGCCGTGAATGCCCGAATTGCCTGACGTCAGCCCACGGCGGCATAAATAGGGTGTCATGGAAAAAATCAGGTATCATCCCCGAGCCACAGGCCAGTGCCACATCGCCGTTGACGATGGAGGAGAGGTGGCGGAATTTGAGTTTGGCGTCATGGACGTAGAACGTGATGTTCAATTCCCCGAACGCCGCCGGTTCGCTGGATATTACGTTCGGATCGAAGGGTCGGATGGGGTCGAGTGGATCGGTCGCTCCACCATGTCAGTGGTTGCAGCCATGAGGGTGCTTGACGATGAACTCGCCGAGACTGGTGGCCGTCTTCTCGTTGCCGGGCTTCACGCCGATTTCTACGAAACCGCGTTGAGTGAGGGGAGCGGTTTCGGGTACATCAGCGGTTACCGTGACGCCGTGCACATCATGGAGCGACCCTTGCTCGATAGCCGCGCAAGATACTCTGCGACCGTCGAAAAGACAAGACATGAGATTAATCGGCACCGCAGGGATTAAGGAAATCAGCCGATAATTCAGTTTGATGGTTGTCCAGCCAATCCTTCGGCGTGGTAAAGTCCGGCAGCATCGTCTGCACGAACGCCCAAAATTCGGCTGCATGTGAACGGTGGCGCAGGTGCGCAAGTTCGTGGACGACCACGTATTCCAGCACTTTCTTCGGCGCGAACACGAGGTGCCAGTTCACTAATATGTTACCCTCTGCGCCGCATGATCCCCATCCCTGTCTAAGGTCGGCTACCCTTACCGAGCGAGGCTCAAGGCGGAAACGTCGCCGGTAAGCCCCCACAACATCATTGACATCAAGCCGCGCGCGTTGCTTGAGCCAATGCTTGAGTTCACTGGCGACTATACGATCCGGGTCCCCTTCGACCCAGTGAGGCAGATCGACAACGAAGCCGTTGCGATAGGATACCGCCGCCCGGTCTGCATCAGTCCGGCGAACTGTGAGCGGCATTCGCCTACCACGATAGGGTATCTTCGAACCGGTGGCGAACCGGGGCACGGCGTGACGGCTCGCAGTGACCCGTTCCATTTCTTGGACAGTGTCAAATAGCCACTGCCGCTTGCGCGTCAGAAAATCGGCGATCTCGCTGTCGCCGTCCTCCTGCAACGCCAACACCTCGATATGGCCGGGCGTGATCGTAATTCGACGCTCCGACGCCGCCGCAGACCGGCGCAGGTCGTACGTGAACTCCTTTCGGCCTATCTGAAACGTCGGCATCAGCGCCCCGTCCCGAACGCGTTGATCGCAAAATCCTCCACCTGCTCACGGATCGCCTTTGTTTCGCCCACACCGTTTTCGGTTAGGATACGCCGGACCTGCTGACGCAAGGAGCGCAAGTAGGATTCCATGTGCGCAAAGGCGGGCTGCGTCACGGCGGCGTCGGCGTAGACCTTACCGATGGAGACCGCCGCGCCGATCAATGACGGGCGGTTGGCGTCGGGTACGATGGCTTCCATGATGCGTAAGATCGCGAACGCGTTCTCGTCCATCCCAAGCTCAGCATGAGCGCCCTGCTCTGCATGGATGCCCCCTACCAAGTCCTCGAAGTCGGCCAAACCATCGGCGGCGGCAACCTGCCCGGCCTCGAAGCGCCGGATGATCTCTAAAACCCGCTCGGAGAAGCGGCCGTACTGGGCCGGATTTTTGTCTACCAGTTCGCGCGTGACCCGGCGAAGCTCGGCAGACTTGCGCACGAATGCCTCCTGCAACTCGGCTTCGGATTTTTCTTCCGTGGCAAAATCGTCGGCGAAGTTGGGGTCGGTGATGTCGCGCAGCCGGATCGTGGTGGACAGGCCGGTGACGTGGACGTGCTGCTCCAGCATGTCCCTGATCTTGCCGCTGTAGCTGCGGTGATCGAGGCTTTCGTCCTTGGCGATCACCTGCGTTGCCAATCGGAGGAAAGCTGCCGCCCATTTCACCTCGGCGGTGTAGTCGAGGATGGCGGGGTCGGGAGAAAGGTCGGCATAGACCCTAATGAAAACCCGCGCGAACCGCTGGAGGTCGAACCATTCGTCTTCGCGGCCCCCGTCTTCCGCATCGGTACTGGCGAACTTGCCAACGGCATAAGCCGCCGCTTTCTCGTCCATGCCCTCCAGCCCCATAGCGCGCTTCTGTACCCGATACCGAGCATGAGCTTCCTTGAGGTCGTTGCGCAAGATCGCGATGTCGCGCATCGCATGTTCGACATCCTCCGAACGATAGGACTGCAACGCCTCATCGAGATGGCCGGTGACGCCGATGTAATCGACGATGCGGCCATTGGGCTTGGTGATCTCACCGCCATCAGGCAGTTTCAGCGAACAGGTGCGATTGGTCCGGGCGATGGCCTGCAACAGCCCATGTTCTTTGAGCGGCTTGTCGAGATACATGACGTGCTCGATGGGTGCGTCGAACCCGGTCAGCAGCTTGTCGCATACGATCAGGAAGTTCGGCTGCTGTCCGAAGAATTTGAACTGCCGTTTGGCTTCTCGCTCGGCCTCGGCATCGAGGTAGAAGGCCTCCAGCCCCTCGCGCAGCGCCTGCACGTCAGCGTTCTCGGAGGGCTTATTGTCCTCTTGGCTCTTGGAATAGACGCAAGCGATCATGCTGTCGGCGTGCGTCTGCGCGGCGGCGTCCAAACCATCTCGCTCCAGATCGGCGGTGATGGCTGCCGACAGAGCGGCACGGTAGAGGATCACGGCCTCGCGATCCACGGCGACGATCTGCGCTTTGAAGCCGTCCGGCTGGCACACCTGCTTGAAGTGCTCCCAGATGTCCAAGGCGATCAGGCGGATACGCTCCGGGTGCTTGGCTAGGGTGGCAAGCGTCAGGCCCTTGCGCTTCAACTCCTCCCGCTTGTCGTCCGGCAGATCGACGAACCAGCGGTCGAACAGGATGTCGATCTCGGCCTCGTTGATAGCCCAGTCGGCCTTGCGGCCTTCGTACAGGATCGGCACGGTCGCGCCGTCGCGCACGGCATCGTCGATGCCGTACTTGTCGAGATAGCCTTCGCCCGCGATGCTGAACCGCGCGTAGGTATCCTTATCGGTCGATTTGATGGGGGTGCCGGTAAAGCCGTAGAAATGGGCATCGGGCAAGGTCGCCTGCAGATAGGCACCGAGGTCTTTTTCCTGCGTGCGGTGACACTCATCAACCAGCACGATCCAGTTATCCGACGCCGGGATGGGGTCGCGTGACCCCGCAAATTTGAAGATGGTGGAGAGCAGGATTTGGCCGTTGCCGCCGCGCCCTACGGCATCGCGCAAGTCCGCCACCGATCCGCACTGCTTGGGATTGGGCAAACCGCAAGCGACGAAGGTGCCGCTGATCTGGTTGTCGAGGTCGATCCGATCCGTCAGCACAAGGATGTTAGGATTGGCGAGGGTCGGCGCGTCGAGCGTCAGGTGGGTTTTCAGCTTGAGGGCGAGGAATACCATGGTCAGGCTCTTGCCCGAGCCCTGCGTGTGCCAGATTAGGCCCTTCCTGTACTTGCCCGCAGCAACCCGCTCCACGGCCTTGTTGACCGCGCGGAACTGCTGGTAGCGGCAAACCTTCTTGATCTTCCGGCCCGTTTCCGGGTCGATCTCGAAGACGATGAAGTGGGCCAGCAGGTCGAGGAACCGGGAAGGCTCGCACAGACACCACAGGTCTTTCGCGAGATCATCGGGAAAGTCGGCCAGCGTACGCGGCCAAGCATCCGGCCACGGGGCATAGAACTGCGACGGCGCTTCGGTCGCGCCGTACAGGGTGGTCATGCCATCGGTGACGATGTTGAAGGCGTTGGACGCAAACAGGCGCGGGATGTCGCGCTCATACTGCTTGATCTGCTCGAAGGCTTCCTCGGCCTTGGCGGTGGTCTTGAGCGGGCTCTTGGCCTCGATCACCACCAGCGGGATACCGTTCACGAACAGTACGATATCAGGGATGCGCGGGCGCTGGGCGGCGACGCGAAACTGGCGCACGACGTGGAAGCTGTTGTTACCGGGCGTCTTGAAGTCGATCAGGGCAATGGGCCGGTCACGGTTTTCGCCGGACAGGCGGCGCGAATAGCCGCCGCGCAGCTTGCGTTGCCATTCCTCATTGTCGGACAGGGTGGCAAGGTCGTTATAGACCGCCTCGGCATCGCCCGCGCCGATGCCGTTCAGCGCCTGCAATGCCGCGATCAGCACTGGCTTGAGGATGACGCGGTTCTCTTCCACCCGCATCTCCAGCGCCGCCTCGGGCGCAAGCGGCTGGTAGCCCAGCGCCGCCAGCACTTCCATCGCGGGCTTCTCGGCAAGGCGATACTCGCTCATACGGGTACCCGAACTTGGCCGGAGAGAAGGTCGGACATCAAGTGTGCCTTCATTACGGCATACGCCTCGTTGGATCGTTTGGCAGCATCGCGTGCCGCCCCGATGTCCTCCATCACTTCTGCAATTCGGACCTGTTCATGTAGCGTGGGGAAGCCAAACTTGAGCTTGCGGAAGGTTCGCTGCTTTATCCCTTTTGCCGTTGACCCCGTGGCGTGGGACCAGATCAAAGCCTGCACTGGCTTGGAAAGGAGCAGCCATTTCAAAAACTTCGCGTCAAGCGCCCCCGGCTTTGGCACGAGTGTCAGCGTCCGTTGCCCGAGCGCCGCCTTGATATCCGGAAACTCGGCGACATTCCCAAGTGGCGCTTCAGTCGTGAACATGATGTCGCCAGCGGACGGAAGCCCTCGACGCATCCAACTGTCAAAGTCGTGCGCGGCGATAAATTCGCGAGGCTCAAAGTCGAGATAGCCGAAACGGACATTCTTGGCCGTGAGAAGCGGTATGCCGCTGTCAGCCTTCGGCGGCGGAACACCCCGATAATCGATGATGTTGTCCAGCATGTCTTCAAGGGCGTATTGTCGCCATTCGTTGCCAACACCGGGCATTGCAGCCGCGAATAGCTCATCGGACAACGCCGATAGGGCAACTTCCGATTGATTGAGCGTCGCTTGGCTCGCAGCAATCGCCTCATCCACTGACCGCAACACCTCGGCGATCCGCCGCTGCTCGTCGAGGGATGGGACAAAGGTGGTTTTGGACGAGAGCGTCCCTTTGCGGATGTGCTTCATGGTGGTGCCATGCGCTTCATCGGCAAGGTCGGGCATGGATGCCTCAAGCCGGTATCGCAACCAATCGCGGTCCACCCCTTTTTTGGGCGTCACTTTGAACAAGTGCTGATTGAGGATCGCTGGTCCCTTGGTCCACCGCATGACAGCAAGCGTTGCCGACCATGAGAAGATCAGGTCGTCGCTGTCGATGAGATTACGGGGATCAACCTCTCCATCGAAAAAGTTGGCTTCCGCGTTAGGGTTCGTAATCTGCGCGATCCTGATGATCGGCAGTCCCTTGGTTCCCCAATCCTCTGGCTTGAACGCCCTACCGTTTACATAATCGGCAAGTGCGCTGAACGGGACAGATCGCCATCCGTCCGGCAGGTCCGACGTGACCCGCGTCATTTCGACTACGTCAGTCATTTGCCCTTGCCCTTCGGCTTGGGCTTTGAGGGTCTTGGGGGCCGCCCCGCACCAATGGTCTTGGCCTTCTGCGTCGCCTCCAGAAACGCGGTCTCCACGGCGCTGGGTGCGTCGATCTGGCGCACGTGCCACTGGTCATATTGTGCCAGCGCCTTGGCCTTGGCCACCTCGGCGGACACCTTGCCCGCATGGGTCAGAATGTCGCGGTCGCCCAATCGCAGAAAGTCGTCCAGCTTGGTGATCCAACCCTGCATTGTCATCGCCTTACGGCTCATCGCCTGCAACTCGGCAAACTCCAGATAGGCGGTGACGATGCGATTCAGCGCCTCGATCTCATCCGCCGCCAGATAGTTCTTGGCGATGGGGACATCGCTTTTGCGCGGCGCACCATCCTTGGACTGGTTGCCCCATGAGGTTAGCCCCATGTGATCCTTGGCAGCATTGGCGCGGGCGGCGACGATCTCGGCGGCGGTGTGGCCGTGGGCGGCCCAATGCATTTTGTTCTGCACGGTGGCGAAGAAGGTCTGCGTGGCCTCGGCTCTGGGGTCATAGTCGGCGCTGGTGGAGTAGATCGCCAGCACCTTCTGGTAGAACAGCTTCTCCGACGAGCGGATGTCCCGGATGCGGGCGAGCAGTTCCTCAAAATAGTCGGCTTGCGGGTCCTTCAGTTTGGCGTCGTCCATGACGAAGCCCTTGACCAGATACTCTGACAGGCTGGCCGCCGCCCAGCGTCGGAATTGGCTTCCACGCGGCGAACGCACGCGGAAGCCCACGGCGAGGATCATCGGCAATGCATAGTGCGCCACCAACCGGGTGACGCTGCGTTCGCCCTCGGTTTGAACTATTGAGAAACGCTCAATAGTTGCCTCGGGCTGCTCGCCCTCGTCGAGAATGGCCTTGATGTGCTTGTTAATGTTTGACACCGTGGTCTCGAACAGGTCGGCAAGCTGAACCTGCGTGAGCCAGACTGAACCTTGCTCCGCCTTGAGTTGGAAGGCTGCCCGGCCATCCTCGGTGTTGTAGAGGATGATCTCACTCGACATAGCCGAGCCTCCGCAGGTGGCTGAACATCACGGTCTCGGCGTCATTGCGCTTGGCAATCAGGTCTTGCAGCTTGGCCACCTCGGCCGCGACATCAACTGCCTCGGCATCCGCGCCGGTCTGCACATAGCGGCTGATGTTGAGGTTGTAGGCGTTAGCAGCGATCTCGTTCACCGGCACCACGCGGGCCAGCTTGTCGATGTCGGCAAAGCCATGCACCGCATCGGCCAGCGCCTTCACGTGGGTCTCGGTCAGGAAGTTCTGTGCCTTGCCGGGCCGATAAGTGGCATCGCCATTGACGACGAGCACCTTGCCGCGCCGCTCGACCGGCTTCTTCTTTCGGCAGATCAGCAGCGCGGCAGGGATGCCCGCTCCATAGAACAGATTGGGCGCAAGGCCGACCACCGCCTCGATCACGTCAGCAACCAGCATAGCTTCCCTGATGCGGCCTTCGGCCCCGCCACGGAACAACACGCCATGCGGCACCACCACTGCCAGCATTCCGCCATCCTTGAGGCTGGCAAGCATATGCTGCACGAACGCAAGATCACCATAGCCCTTGGGCGGACAGCCATAGTCGTCGCGCCCGAACGGATCGCCGTTCTGCCACACCTCGTAGCCCCACACCTTCTCCGAGAAGGGTGGGTTGGCGAGCACGCGGTCGTAGGCACCGATGCCCTCGACAAACTCGCGGGCCTTGGGGTCATACCGCTTAGGCGAGAGGATCGTATCGCCCTTGGCGATGAAGGCGTCGTCTACGTCGTGCAGGAACAGGTTGATCTCGGCGATGCCCCACGTCGCGAAGTTCTTCTCCTGCCCATAAAGCGAAAGGCTGCGGGCATCCTCGCCCCGGTCTTTCAGATACTGCACCGTCTCCAGCAACATGCCCGCCGACCCGCAGGTGGGATCGTAGACCGACATTCCGGGGCGCGGGTCGATGATCTCGACCATAAGCCGGACGATCTGGCGCGGCGTGTAGAACTCGCCGCCCTTCTTGCCCGCGCCCTCGGCGAACATCTTGATGAGATAGAGGTAGGCGTCGCCGAGCATGTCGGCTGGCACATCCGCGTTGCGAAGGCGGTACTTCTCAAAATGACCTAGCAGCTTTTCCAGCAAGGCATCGGAGAAGCGGTCCTGATTGGCGAAGTCCACATCCCCGAAGACCCCCCGCAGACGCAGGTTTGCGTCTTCGATGGCCGCTAGCGCATTGTTCAGCCGCTGTCCGATCTGCGTGGATTGCTGTCTTACGGCATCCCAGCGATGCTCGGATGGTACGTGGAAGCGGTGCTCGTCGGGGTCGGCAGCTTCCATCTGGTCGCCGGTCTCCGCGAGCAGGGTCTCGAACTCTTCGTCCCAGACATCACAGAGGCGTTTGAAAAAGAGAAGGCCGAAGATGTACTGCTTGTAGTCGCCTGCATCGACGGTGCCGCGCAGGATGTCTGCCGCGCCCCAGAGATGTCGCTCCAGTTCGCTCTGTGTCAATTTCCGCATTCGATCCTCGGGTTGTACGAGGCGTGTCTATAGGGCCGATCATGGCTTGAGAAGCCCGTTGTCACCCGTTGGAGCAACGCAGAGACGTGGCTGGGCAGAGTGTTCTGTCTGCAGAGAGAAACGTCGATCTCAAACGTCAAATCAGCCCAGCGCCAACGCATACGACTGGCTCTAGCACCTTCGGATGTCGAGCCTACTTTCGCTCTGTATTCCGATTCTGAGGTGAGGTTGAAGTCATACGCACGAAGGGGTTTAATGGTTGGCCCTTCGGCACCCCATAGTTATCGCGCATGGTGCTCTGCCTTGTCGGGGGCGTTGCGCTGGCCATTATCGGTCGCAGCAGAGTACCACATATCGTTCACCATCGGGGTCGTCGGGAGCATGGATCATGCGCGCGCAAGCCAGACTACTCTCGATGGTGAGGCTTAGGCCGGTGAGCATGTGGGCCAGCGGTATTTCAAATCACGTACACTAACGTGCAGCGTGCCGGGTGGGTTGCTACGTTCGCGGGCGAGGCATTCCACAAACCCGTCTGTTTCCGGGCTGAAAAAAACGAGCATTTCCGCCGCGTCATGCCCGGCTATTTCCGCCATTCCAGAACCGGTTGAATGTGGAAGGCCGACGGCGGCGGTGGTTGTTCGCTTCCATCGTCGCGCGTCTTGAGGGCGAGCATGGCTCGCCCTCGCGCTTTCATGCAGCTTGATCGTAGACCGCACCAGATTCCGTGCCGTCCTCACGTTGCCATTTCTCCCGCCCGGTCACGCGGAAGGTTGGGCCGAGCCATTCGCGGATCATTCGTCCGATGAACGCATTGTTCTGCTGGGTACCAAGGTGCTGCCTGATATCAGCGGCGATGACGCGAACAGGTGGTTGGCCCGACTGCGCGGCGGAAATAATCTCGCTCGCCTTGAGCCTGATCACGCAACCCGTCTCGATACCTGCGGTGGTGTTTTTCCAGTTCTCGTACCCGAATGCCATGCGTGCCTCCATTGGAAGCCGAGGCATATTGACCTCGGCAAATGGTATTCATTTGAGGCCCCGAGATATTTACACCTCCGAGCCTCTTTTGGGACAGGGCGTTGCCTACAGGCGCTGAAGTGAGATTTCTGGTCGCGTAGATGCTCTCCGATCAGAGCATAGACCATATCTTATTATCGTCATAGACGATCAACTTCTTTCCATATATTTCCAAAACCGATCAATCAGGTGATGGAGCGGGCATGGCGAAGCGAGTGGCGATCTATACGCGGGTCTCGACCTCGGACGGCAAGCAGACCACGGATAATCAGCTTCGAGACCTCCACGCCGCTGCCGAGCGCATGGGCTGGGAGATCGTCGGCCACTACACCGACGAAGGCATCTCGGGCGCACGCGGGCGTGAGAAGCGGCCCGGTCTTGACGCCCTTCTCAAGGGCGTCACCCGACGCGAGTTCGACATGATCGCGGCGTGGTCGGTATGCAGGCTTGGAAGGAGCCTTCAGCATCTGGTCTCCATGCTCGCTGACCTCGACGCGCGCGGCGTCGATCTCTACCTTCACGTCCAAGCACTCGACACTTCAACACCATCTGGCCGTGCCCTGTACGGAATGCTCAGCGTGTTCAGCGAGTATGAGCGGGCCATGATCTCAGAACGCGTGCGCGCAGGTCTTGCCCGTTCTGACAAGAAGGGTGGCCGTCCCGCGCTCGACCCAGACAAGGTCGAACGGATCAAGCGATCCCTCAACCGGGGGATCAGCATCAATGCGACCGCCAAGAAGCTGCGCGTCGGGGTCGGGACTGTCCATCGCCTCAAGACCAAGATGGCCGAAGCTGCCTGACCTCAGGGCTCGCGCCCCACGCGGTCCAACCAGTCGAGGAACTCTTCCTTCGTCATCGTCGTACCCTTCTGGGCTGCGGACTCCATGATCATCGCGACGATTTCGTCAGGGACGTCTTCCCGGCACAGCGGGCACGGACAAGGGCCATCATCGTCATCGGGGATCAATGCAACGTCCTCGACATCGCGACACCCCCATCGACGCAGGACCGGCATACCACCGAGAGAACTTCGTCACCCCTGATGGTGATCCGACCATCATGGAAATGCCCGCCACACTGGTCGCACCCTCGGGCTGCCGCAGCTTCGATCAGCAATACGTCGATGTCCTCACCGCCCATGTTCTCTCCAGATCGTACGAGGCTATCATGGTGACCCAGCCTGCCTTCCGCAACGATCTCCTCGACCGAGGCTCCACCAGCACCCACGCCCATCATGGAGGCATACATCATGACCGACCGCTTCGACACGCCGACCGGCGCAGCGTACCCACTTCATGATGCGGTCGATGATGCCCCGGCCACTGGTACCGACATCGACGATCTGATCGCGCGCCTGCGCGCCGCCCACGATGCGGGTACCGCCATCAACGAACTCAACGCTCGACTGGGCTCGATCATCACTGGAATGCCAACCGGAGAGCCATCGTTGAAGCCATCCCCGCCAGCGGCGGCGGTGCCGTTCCCGCTACCCGCCGCAACAACCTCATGAAATACCCCGGAAATCTGCCAATCCTAGGGTATGATTCTAGCGTCTGGGTCACAGAAGTGGGGCACAAACGGTCGATTCGTGGATTGTCCCGGCCCAGCTCGATCTACCAGTTTCAGGTGCGCGTCCCTGTCGATCTTAGTGAGGTCTCGGCCGCAGTCGTGTGAAGCCCGGTGCTACCACCGCAGATCTTCGATCAGAATGAGATCCAAGTGCTTGCACTCAGCCTTGCAACATCATGCGAGATATCAACCTGCATTGCGAGGCCAAGCCACTGAACGTCTCAGCCCATATTAGCGCCGGCAACTGTACGATTTTTGCGCAGACGATGGGCTTGCCGCACTCCCTGAAAAATGGAACATCCAATGACCGAGATCAAGCGCGAGCCGGGGCTGAAGACCATGCTTGGCGGCAATGGAAGCGGTTGCGGGCATTTTCCATGATCGTTCTCCGACGACCAGAATGGCCATCTGGAGAACGTTTGCCGACGTAAAGCAGCGAAAATGCTGCGAGGCTCATGCCGACCAGCGCCTGTCGCTCACATCGGCGCCGATTGAACACGCTTCCCGGCACCCGGCACCCGGCACCCCGGGGCTCAGCGGTCAGGTGTGCCCATGCGCTCGCCAGCGTCCTGCTCGGGCCAGACAACCTCCAATCGGGAATGGCTGATACGCCATTCGCCGCCGATGCGTTTGTACTCGTCTGCATAGAGGCCAAGCAGCAATAGAGGGTTGGGATCGGGCTTTGACGCGGTTTCGAAGTCGAGGAGATAACAACGTCCTTCTGCGGTATCCGGCCCGGTGGCTCGAATCCAGTGATTGGCGACTGCGTGGAGGAACGGGTAGCGCCCTTTGCCATCTCGATCATACAGCGCGAACGCAGCTTTTAAGCCCGCTTGGATCTCCTCGATCCCGTGCATGACACCAACGGTCACTTCCACGACTGCGTCGGGCGTGAAGACCTGGTCGAGGGCGTCGACATCGTTACCGTCGAGATAGTGCGAATACAGCGTCCGCAGGTCGCGGATCGCTTCCTTGTCGAGGAGCGCCTGAAGCGGGTCGGTCATAGGGATGTCCATGGGCAAAGGGTACGGTCTGACGGGCCGGACAAATTCCGGCCCGTCCGCTGCTTCACGCGGAGGCGTATGGCGGATAGTCGATGAACCCTTGCGCGCCGCCGCCGTAATAAGTGTTCTTGTCGGGCGCCGTCAGCGGCAACTCGTCACGCAGGCGGGCGACCAGATCGGGGTTGGAGATGAACGGCTGACCGAAGCCGGCGAGATCAATCGTCCCGTCCGCGATCAGGGTGTCCGCGCGTTCCCGCGTCATGCCGCCGGCGAGGATGATCGCGGTGGCAGGCAAGCTCCCACGGAAGACGCGGAGCAGCCGTTGGATCTTCGCCGAAACGGACTCGCCCTTGGCATCGCCCATGCCGAAGCCGGACTGATCCATCACGTGAACATAAGCGATGCGGCGCTCACCAAGCGCGGCGACCAGCGCGGTGTAGGTCTCCTCGATCTCGTCATAGTGCGCCATGTCGAACAGCTGCCCGAAGGGTGACAGCCGGATCGCAACACGCTCCCGGCCGACCCGCGCGATCGTTGCATCCACGACCTCGAGCGCGAAGCGCAGCCGGTTTTCCATCGTATCGGAGGCGTAGTGGTCGCTGCGATCGTTGACGGCGGGGTTGAGGAACTGCTCGAGGAGATAGCCATTGGCGCCGTGGATCTCGACGCCGTCAAAGCCCGCGTCGACCGCATTGGCGGCCGCTTGCGCAAAATCCTCGGCTACGCGCGATACCTCTTCGGTGGTTAGCTGGCGCGGGGCGGATGCCGCGACGAAGCCGGGCTTGCCGTCCTCGTCATAGCCGAACGCGGTGGCGCCCTGCGCCGTTTTCGAGCTGCCGCTGACAGGCGCCTCGCCATTGGCCTGGATCGATGGATGCGAAACGCGCCCGACATGCCAGATCTGCGCGAAGATGCGCCCACCGACCGCGTGAACCGACTGGGTCGTCAGGCGCCAGCCGGCAATCTGCTCGGGCGTGAAGATGCCGGGGTTGAACAGATAGCCTTGTCCCTCCCGCGAGATCGGCGTGCCTTCGCTGACGATCAGCCCGGCCGTCGCGCGCTGCGCGTAATAGAGCGCGATCGTCTCGGTGGCGACGTCGTCGGGCGCGCGCGAGCGGGTCATGGGGGCCATGACGACCCGGTTGGCGAGCGGCAAGCCGGACAAGTCGAAGGAGGTGAAGAGGTCGGTCAAGGTGCATATCCTGTGCAGCGTGTTCGACTCGCCATGTAAGGGGTCGGCGTGAGATAATTCAGAGGCTGCAATTCCGATCATTGCGGCGCATAGCGCTCTAATGCCGGACCCCCTCGACAGCCTTGCCGCGCTACGCGCTTTCGTTGCCGCCGCAGACATGCGCAGCTTCAAGATCGCGGGCCAGATGCTCGGCGTTTCGTCCTCGGCGATTGGCAAGGCGATTGCCCGGCTGGAGGCGCAATTGTCCGTCACGCTGTTTCATCGCACGACGCGCACCATTTCGTTGACCGAGCCCGGCGGCCTCTTCCTCGTGCGTGCACGGCGGATGCTGGACGAACTTCGCGAGGGGGAGATAGAACTCGCCGAGGTGGCTGGCAGCCCTCGCGGCCGGCTACGCGTGGCTTTGCCCCTGGCCGGAAATCTGTTGACCAAAGGGCTCGCGGCCTTCGTCGCGGACAATCCCCTGGTCGATCTCGACCTCGACTATAGCGACCGCCTCGTCGACATCGTCGAGGAAGGCTTCGACGTTGCGATCCGCACCGGCGACACGGGTGATTCCCGGCTCCTGCACAAGACGCTGTGCCGGTTCGGCTGGAAACTTGTCGCCGCTCCGGCCTATCTCGAAAAGCATGGCCATCCGACGGCAGCCGAAGATTTGTCGAGCCATACCTGCCTGCGACAAAGGTTCTCGTCCGGTCGCCTGGTGGCGTGGCCGCTGCCATCCGCGCCCGGGGTGGACGTGCCGGTCGGACTGGTGAGCAGTCTGATCGATCCGCTGCTCGACCTGACCCTTGCGGGGGCGGGAATTGCGTCGTTTCCCGAATTTCTCGTGCGCGACGCGCTGCACGCCGGCACGCTTGTTCCCATCCTCGAAGGGCAGCAGAGCATGGAAGGGGTTATGACGATCCTGTGGCCCGCCAGTCGCTTCCGCGTGCCGAAGGTCCGAGCTTTCGTGGATTGCATCGCCAGGCACATCGACATGTGAGCGGGCGCATTTGCGGTTAGCCGCTGACAATGACTGTCATGTTACGCTCATGAGCGCGGGGCCCGCCGGTGACGGGCCCCTTGCGCCGCTGCGCCTCAGTTGGCCCGGGGCGCGGCTGCGGAGGCGTCTACCGGCAGGCCGCCGAGATCGGTGACCAGCTTTGTATAGGCATCCAGATAGGCGAGCACGATGATCTGGCCGATCTGGGTATTCTGGTAGCCACCGCCACCGACGCCGCCGAAAGTACCGCCGAAGAAGCCCGCACCGCCGCCGCCGAAGCTGACGTCGGACTTGCGCGCGTAGCCCTCGGTCAGGGCTTCTTCGACCGTGGTGCGCGAATTGACGATCGAGAGGGTGACGTTGGCCTCGCCCTTCTTGACGTTGAGGCCGCCGGCGATGGCGCCGATGCCGCGTCCGAACATGCCACCCACGCCGCCCAGCACGCCGCCAAGGCCGCCGCCGCCGGAATTGTTGTTGGTCGAGACTATGTCGGGCTGCAGGAAGTAGTCCGCCGCCTTGATCTGGCCCTTTCCGATGTTCGAGCCCTTCTGCAGTTCGCCCTGCGCTGCCAAGGCGCGTTCCATTGCGCTGTTTTCAAGGCTGCGGCCGCGATTGACCAAGGTGAAGCAGCCGGACTTCTGGACGAAGACGCGCAGGATTGCCTCAGGACTGCCCAGGCTCAGTTCGCGCCACCACTGGTTGTCGGGCTCGACGATGGCGACGCTGCCCAGCTTCTTGGTGCACATCGGAATGCTCTGGGTGCGGGTTTCCTGCTGCTTGCGGGCAGAAGACCTGTCGGCAGCGAGGCCAGGCGTTGCGGTCAGAGAAATGGCGAGCGCGGCAAGCGCGCAGACAGAGGTCTTCATGTCGATCGTTGCTCCCATTTTAGCCGCGCATTAGTGGCGCGGTACGCCCGATCCCCTGGGCGACACGTCAGATAAGCCGAGACTGTGGCATGAACAAATGACGATGTCTGTGACAAATTTTCATCATTGTTCAATTGTTGGCGGGAGCGACGGCCATATTGTCTATAAGGCGGGTCGTGCCGATCCGCGCCGCGACCAGCAGGCGCATCGGCGTGTCGGCGCGTGCATCCAGCAGTGCCAGGTCGCCCGCCTCGCGAAGCTCGGCGTAATCGACCGTGTGGAAGCCGCCGGCAAGGATATCGGCCTCCAGTTTTGCCAGCGTGGCCGGCACCTTAGCCCCGGCTTCGATCCCGGCGATGGCGGCGCGCATGGCGGCGGGAAGGGCGACCGCGGCGGAGCGCTGCTGCGGCGAGAGGTAGGCATTGCGCGATGACAGCGCGAGGCCGTCTGCTTCACGCACCGTCTCGACGCCCAGGATGCTGTCCGCCGCCGGGCGTGTAAGGTCGAGGTCGCGCGCCATGCGGCGGATCACAGCCAACTGCTGCCAGTCCTTCTGGCCGAACAGCGCGATATCGGGCAGGACTTGGTTGAACAGTTTCCCCACGACCGTGGCGACGCCGTCGAAGTGGCCGGGCCGCGCCGCGCCGCACAGCCCCTCGCTCACCCCGGCGACAGAAACGTTGGAGGCAAATCCGGCCGGGTACATCGCCTCAACCGTGGGCGCCCACAGCACGTCCACGCCCTCTGCCCTGAGCAGGCCGGCATCGCGCTCAAGCTGGCGCGGATAGGCGTCGAGGTCTTCGCCCGCGCCGAACTGCAAGGGGTTCACGAAGATCGAGACGACCACGCTTTGCGCATGTTTGCGCGCCTCTCGCACGAGTGTCAGATGCCCTTCATGGAGCGCGCCCATCGTGGGCACCAAGGCTACCGGACCGGCTGTGCGCAGTTGCTCGATTGCACGGCGCAGTGGATCAAGGGTGTGGATGATTTGCATTGAGGTTCACTGCTCCAGTATGGTGGGCTTCGACCGGCTGGCGCGCTGGCCTTAGCCGCTGCGCGCTTCTGGGGGCAATTGAATTGAGCTGACGGACCGGCGTAGCTGGTCCCGGGTGAATTGAAACGGTCGGCCCCGCCGGGGCCGCAAGAAGAAAGCGTAACGGTCTCGTGACAGCGCATCGTATCGTCTTCGCCAATGAGAAGGGCGGCACCGGCAAGTCCACGACTGCCGTTCATGTCGCCATTGCGCTCGCCTATCAAGGAGCCAAGGTCGCGGCGATCGACCTCGACCACCGGCAGCGGACCTTGTACCGCTACCTCGAAAACCGCGTGGAGACAGAGCGTCGCCGCGAAATATCGCTGCCCGGCGCCCGCTTCGCGGTCTACGACGGCGACGATCTGGGCGAACTCGACGATCTCGCCGAGCAGATCGCCGAAGGCTACGATTTCCTCGTTTTCGACACGCCCGGCCGCGATGACGTTTTCGCCCGCCATGTTGCCACCACGGCCGACACGCTGGTGACCCCGCTGAACGACAGCTTCGTCGACTTCGACCTTCTCGGTCAGGTCGAGAGCGAGACCTTCAAGGTCAAGCGCCTCTCGTTCTACGCCGAGGTCATGTGGGAAGCGCGCAAGAAGCGCGGCCTCAAGACCATCGCCGAAGGGCGGCGCGAGCTTGACTGGGTGGTGGTGCGCAACCGCGTCCAGCACGTCGAGGCACGCAACATGCGCCGCATCGACGGCGCACTTCAGGAACTGTCGAAGCGCGCGGGCTTCCGCATCGCCGGCGGCCTGTCCGAGCGCGTGATTTTCCGCGAACTGTTCCCCTCGGGGCTGACCCTGCTCGACAAGGGCTATCTGGGGGATCTGGGCACCAGCCACCTCGTCGCCCGGCAGGAGGTACGCGGACTTGTTGCCGGGCTTAACCTGCCCAAGCTGGTTCGCGCCGAGGATGAACCCGCGCTCACTGCTGCTGCCCGATGATAAAGCTGATCTGGCTCATCGCGCTGGGCTGTATCGTCTGGCGCATGATGAAAGGCCGCTGGCCCTGGCAGGGCAAGATCGCCGGCAAGGCGGCGCCTTCGTTCGAGGCCGCACAGGCGCGCGCGCTTCTGGGCGTCGATACCAATGCCGACCGCCGCGAGATCGTGGAGGCACACCGCCGCCGCATCACCGCCGTCCACCCCGACCGCGGAGGGAGCAACGAACAGGTCCACGAGGCCAACGCCGCGCGTGATGTCCTGCTTGCCCAGTTGCCGATCGACGGGTGAAGTGAGCCACCGCTTCGATCCGTCGGTGCTGCGCGAATACGACATTCGCGGCGTCGTCGGGCAGACGCTGGGGGCGGCGGACGCCTATGCCATCGGCCGCAGTTTCGCCACCGTGCTGCGCCGATCCGGCGGGCACCGGCTGGTAGTGGGCCGAGACGGCCGGCTTAGTTCTCCCATGCTGGAGCAAGCACTGGTCGAGGGGCTGATGGCAGGCGGCGTGGATACGGTGCGCATCGGCCTTGCCGCCACGCCGATGCTGTACTTTGCCGAAGTGTCAGCCGAAGATGTGCAGGGCGGCATTCAGGTAACTGGCAGCCACAATCCCGCCGATCACAACGGCTTCAAGATGGTACTTGGAGGCCGGCCGTTCTTCGGTGCGGACATCCAGCGTCTTGGCGTCATGGCGGCGGCGGGAGACTGGACCGGTGCGGGGCAGGACGAACACGCCGGGCGCAGCGAACTGCAGGAATTCCTCCCACTCTACGTCGACCGGCTGATCAAGGGGCTTTCCGGTCTGGATGCAGATTACCTCGCCGCCCTGCGCATCGGCTGGGACGCCGGCAACGGTGCTGCCGGACCCGCGCTGGAACTGCTGACTTCGCGGCTGCCGGGCGAACACCATCTGCTTTTCTCCGAAGTGGATGGGCGGTTTCCCAATCACCACCCCGATCCCACAATCGAAGCGAACCTCGCAGACCTGCGCGCGCTCGTCGCGGCGAAGAACCTCGATTTCGGAGTGGCTTTCGATGGCGACGCCGATCGCATCGGGGTCATCGATGCAAAGGGCCGCGTGATCGACGCCGACCAACTCCTCATGATCTACGCCCGCGATGTGCTGGCCCGCCATCCCGGAGCCACGGTGATCGCGGATGTGAAGGCATCGGGCGCCGTTTACGACACCGTGCGCGCACTGGGCGGGATCGCCGAAATGGCGCCTTCAGGGCATTCCCATATAAAGTCCAGAATGAAGGAAACGGGTGCTCTGCTCGGCGGCGAGACGAGCGGTCATTTCTTCCTTGGCGACGATTACCATGGTTTCGACGATGGCCTCTATGCCGCCGTGCGCCTGATCGCCGCCAGCGCGAGACTCGGCGCGCCGCTGACCCGGCTGCGCGATGCGATGCCGGCGATGTGCAACACCCCCGAGATACGCTTCGCCGTCCCGGAAGCACGCAAGTTCGCGGTGATCGAGGAGGTAAACTCCCGGCTCATCGAAGCCGGTGCCGAGGTCAACGTCCTCGACGGGGTAAGGGTGACCTTATCGGATGGCTGGTGGCTGCTGCGGGCCTCCAACACCCAGGCCGCGCTGACTGCCCGCGCGGAAAGCGGCACGGCGCAGGGACTGGCGCGGCTGGTGGCCGAGATCGACCGGCAGCTGGCGCTATCCGGGGTGTCGCGGGCAGACGTCTGAAGGGGAAGACCTGGGGCCATTGCCCCAGACCCCTTTATCCTCGAGGTCACGCGCGCAGCTTGGTATTGCGCCCAAGGTGAGCCGGGAGACATGATGGCCTGCGGCAGCGAAGTGGGCGCTAGGCCGCTGCACGCGCCGCGCCGACAGAACGGGGTCTGGGGCAATGGCCCCAGGTCTTCCTCTTAGCCTTCCCTAGCCACCTGAAACCCTGCAAACGACTGGTTCACCGGCATCACTTCAAGCGTGTTGATATTGACGTGCGCCGGCAGCGTGGCGACCCACAGCACGGTTTCGGCAATGTCACCGCCGGTCAGCGGGTTGACGCCCGAATACAGTGTGTCCGAAGCCTGCTGATCGCCGCCGTTGCGCACGACGGTGAATTCGGTCTCGACCATGCCCGGCTCGATCGAGGTGACGCGCACGCCCGTTCCCGACAGGTCCGAGCGCAGGCCCAGCGCAAACTGGCGCACGAAGGCCTTGGTGCCGCCGTAGACGTTGCCGCCGGTGTAGGGGTAGGTGGCCGCAACGGAGGAGAGCATCACGATCGCACCCTTGCGTTCGATCAGGCCCGGCAGCAGCTTGTGCGTGAGCGAGGCAAGCGCGACCACGTTGGTGTCGATCATGATCTTCCAGTTGGCGACGTCCGATTCCTGCGCCTTGGTCCCGCCCAGTGCGAGGCCGGCGTTGTTCACCAGGCAATCGATCGCGGCGAAGGCTTCGGGCAGGACGCCGAGCGCGGCATCGCGGGCGGCTTCGTCGCGCACGTCGTATGCGCAGGCGTGGAAGCGTTCCGCGCCGAATTCATCGGTCAGTGCCTGAAGACGCGCCGCGCGGCGTCCGGTGCCGACCACGCGCCAGCCGGCGCCGATGAAAGCGCGGGTGCAGGCTTCGCCGATCCCGGAGGTGGCGCCGGTGATGAATGCGGTCTTCATGGAATGCTCCTTCAATCGGCCGAGAGAACGGCCACGTCCATGCGAAAGCTGCGTGCCTCGCCCGCTCGCAGTGAGATCACGCCCGGTTTTTCGCGGAAGTCGCCGGCGAAGCCGAGCGGGTCGGCGATGCCGTGCCATGGCTCGATGCACAAGTAAGCCGCGCCGGGTTTCTGCCAGATGCCCAGCATCGGTGTGTCGGGAAAGGCGACGGCGAGTTGCGCCGCGCCGGCCGCACCGAAGGTCAGCGAGCGGCTGGCGAGATGGTCCCAGATCAGGGCATCCGCCTCGAACTGCGGGGCTTCGGGATGCAGGAGGCGGCCTTCGACAGGGGTCGCGACAGGCTCAGGCAGGACGAGGCCGGTTTCCGCCTCGATGCGGCGGATGGGCTGGGGCTCGTCCTGTTCGAAGGCGATCATGTGATCGGCCTTGGCCGCGCCGCCGGGCAGGGGCCAGGCGAAGGCGGGGTGGAAGCCGAAGCTGAAGGGCAGCGCCTCCTCGCCGGGATTGGTGACGGTGGCCTGCATGTGCAGAGCATTGCCGCCAAGGCGGAAGGTCATGTCGAGCACGAAGGCGAAGGGATAGACGCGGTGCGTCGCCTCGCTGTCAGTAAGGCGAAAATGCACGTGGGCCGCGCCGGCTTCGATGATCTCGAACATCGAACGGCGGGCGAAGCCGTGTTTGGGCAATTCGTATTCCTGCCCGTCGATACGATAGCGGTCGCCGTTCAGGGCGCCGACGATCGGGAACAGCAGCGGCGCGTGGCCGGTCCAGAATGCCGGATCGGCATCGGTCATGTGCTCGCGGCCGTGACGGTCGGTGAGCGACCACAGTTCGGCCCCGAGCGGATTGATCCGGGCGGTGAGATCGCCGGAAGAGATGGTCACGAATTCCATGTCAGCCACCGGCGATCTCCTGTCCGTTCAGCCTCGCAGCACCGCGCCCAGCTTGGCGGCGGCGGCGGTCACCTTGTCGCTGATCGCCTTGAGGTCTTCGTCCTTGTAGCTCTTTTCGAGCGGCTGGAGCGTGACTTCGAGGGCGAGCGACTTTTGGCCTTCAGGAACACCTTGTCCGCGGAAGTCGTCGAACAGGCGGGCCGCGACGATGTTCACCTTGTCCGCGCCCTGCACCGTGCGCACGAGGTCTGCGGCGGGCAGGCCGGCGGGGACCAGGAAAGCGTAATCGCGCGTCACCGCCTGAAGAGCCGGGGGCGCATAGGAGGTGCGGGCGAAAGCCGCCGCGCCCTTTCGGCCCGGAATGGCGTCGAGATAGATCTCGGCCAGGGCCACGGGGCCGTCGATGTCGAACTGCTTGGCTATCCTGGGGTGCAACATGCCGAAGCGTGCCAGCACGTTCTTGGGGCCGAGGCGCAGGGTGGCGGACTGGCCGGGGTGGAACTGCGGCCCGGCCTCTCCCATGACCTGAAGCTTTTCGACCGGCGCGCCGGCTTCGGCGAGCAGGGCGACGACTTCGGCCTTGGCGTCATAGGCGTCAAAAGCAGCGGCCTTGCCGGTGGCCCAGCCGCGCGGAGTCTTTTCACCCGCCAGCACGAGGCCGAGAGCGAGGCGTTCGTCGCTCGCGCCGCCGGGGCCGCGCAGATAGCGGCGGCCGATCTCGAACAGGCGCAGCGCAGAAGCACCGCGATCCAGGTTGCGCCGGGCCGCCATCAGCAGGCCGGGCAGCAGCGAAGGGCGCATGGCCTTCATGTCCTCGCTGATCGGGTTGGCAAGAACCCATAGCTCACCGTCCCGCTCATCCTGAGCCTGTCCAAGGAAGGCCTGCGCGGGAGCTTCGGGCAGGAACGACCAGGTGACGGCTTCCTGCAGCCCGCGCGCGGCAGCGGCGCGGCGCACGCGGCGCTCAAGGGTCTGCGCAGGCGTGGCCGTGGGCAGGGCTACACCTTCCGCGCGCGGCAGGGGCACGCTTTCGACCTTGTCGAGGCCGTGGATACGCACGACTTCCTCGACGATGTCGGGCGCGCCGTCGACGTCGGGGCGCCAGCCGGGGACGGTGACAGCCCAGCCGTCAGCCTCGACCACCGAGAAGCCGAGGCTTTCGAGGATGCGCTTCTGCTCGCCGGGATTGACGGTGACGCCGCCCAGCTTCTCGACCAGCGAGGGTTCGAAGTGGACGATCTTGGGCGTGCCCGGCGCAGCGCCCGCGCGCACGACTTCGGACACTTCGCCGCCGCACAGCTTCACGATCAGCCCGGTCAGCAGCGCCATCCCGGTGTCGAGGAACTGCGGGTCGATCCCGCGCTCGAATCGGCCGCGCGCGTCGGAGGTGAGGTTGAGCTTGCGGCCCGTCTTCGCGATACGGGTCGGATCGAAGTAGGCGATTTCCAGCAGGATGTCGGTGGTGTCATCGCCGCAGCCGGAATGCTGGCCGCCCATGATGCCCGCGATATCGTGGGCGCCCGCATCGTCGGCGATCACCGTCATCTCGGCGTCGAGGGTGTAGGTCTTCTCGTTCAGCGCGACGACCGTCTCGCCCTCGCTCGCGCGCCGCGCGACGACGGCGCCGCTCAGCTTCGCAAGGTCATAGGCGTGGGCCGGACGCCCGAAGGCGAGCATGACGAAGTTGGTCGCATCGACCAGCGCCGAAATCGGGCGTTGACCGGCGGACTTCAGCGCATCCTGCAGCCACTGCGGCGAGGGGCCGTTCTTCACGCCCTTAATGACGCGGCCGTAGAATGCCGGGCAACCCTCGGCATCCTCGGTGCGGACGGCGACCGGGCAGGGGAAGGTGCCGGGAAGGTCTTCGACCGGGAGGGGGTTAAGCGTGCCGATACCGGCCGCCGCAAGATCGCGGGCGATGCCGTAAAGGCCCATGCAGTCCGGCCGGTTGGGGGTGATCGCCACGTCGATGACCGGATCGGCGCCGTGATACTGCGCGAAGGGCGTGCCGATGGGGGCGTCCTCGGGCAGTTCGATGATGCCGTCGTGGTCCTCGCCCAGTTCCAACTCGCGGGTGGAGCACATCATACCGTTCGATTCGACACCGCGAATCGCCGACTTCTTGAGCACCATGCCGTTGGCGGGGACAGTCGCGCCGGGCAGGCCCAGCACGCCGATCATGCCGGCGCGGGCATTGGGGGCGCCGCACACGACCTGCAGCGGCGAGCCGTCACCCGTGTCGACGGAGAGGACCTGCAGCTTGTCTGCATCGGGGTGACGCGCAGCCGTCAGCACCTTGGCGACGCGGAAGCCTTCCAGCTTCTCGGCCGGGTCCTCGATGCCTTCGACTTCGAGGCCGATAGCGTTGAGAGTGGCGGCGATCTGCTCGATCGTCGCATCGGTTTCCAGGTACTGCTTGAGCCAGGAGAGCGAGAACTTCATCTAAATATCCTTTCCGCTCAGACCGGCGTGCCAACGCCGCCCGAAAGGGTCGGCACGTCGAGGGCGGAGAATCCGTAGTGGGAGAGCCAGCGCACATCGCCGTCGAAGAAGGCGCGCAGATCGTCCATGCCGTACTTCAGCATGGCAAGCCGGTCGACGCCGATGCCAAAGGCAAAGCCCTGCCATTCGTCGGGATCGAAGCCTCCGGCCGTAACGACGTGGCGGTTGACCATCCCGCTGCCCAGCACTTCCATCCAGGCATGGCCCGGCGCATCGCCCGAACCGCCGACTACGCGGCGTCCTCCGGTGCTGGAATAGCCGACATCGACCTCGATCGAAGGCTCGGTGAAGGGGAAGTAGCTGGGGCGCAGGCGCAGGACGATATCGTCGCGCTCGAAGAAGGCCTTAAGGAAGGCTTCCAGCGTCCACTTGAGATGGCCGAGGTGGATGCCCTTGTCGATGACCAGGCCCTCGATCTGATGGAACATCGGGGTGTGAGTGGCGTCGCTGTCCGAACGGTAGACACGGCCCGGCGCGACGATGCGCAGCGGGGCGCCGCCCGGATTGGCCTTCGCCGTCTCGATCATCGAGCGGATCTGCACCGGCGAGGTATGCGTGCGCAGCAGCATCTCGCGGCCGGCGTCATTCCTGTCCGGGAAGTAGAAGGTGTCATGCATCGCGCGGGCCGGGTGGCTTTCCGGCATGTTGAGCGCGGTGAAGTTGTGCCAGTCGTCCTCGATCTCAGGCCCGGTGGCGACGGCGAAGCCGAGGTCGGCGAAGACTTCCGCCAGTTCGTCCATCACCTGAGAGATCGGGTGGACGGAGCCGCGCGGGCTGGCCGGAGCAGGGAGCGAGAGGTCGATCGTCTCGGCAGCGAGGCGTGCATCGAGCGCGGCGGTTTCCAGCGCGTCCTTGCGGGCGGCGAGGGCCGTGGTCGCGCCTTCGCGGAGGGTCTGGATTTTCGGGCCTTCGATCTGGCGCTGTTCGGGGGACATGCCGCCGAGCGTCTTGAGCAGGCCCGAAATTGAGCCTTGCTTGCCCAGATACTGGATACGCAGGGCTTCGAGCGCCTCCAGCGTTCCGGCTCCGTCGATCTCTGCGATCACCTGGTCGATATCAAGCACGATACTTACCCCAAAAACTCGTCATTCCCGCGAAGGCGGGAAACCATCTGATGCCTGTCCCTTGACGATCCGTGGCGCCAGAAGCGGCTCGAAGCCGAAATCCACCGCCAGGTCGCGCCAATCGGGATTGGCCCGTTCGATCAGGGCAATCTTCCACGCCCTGTTCCACTTCTTGATCCGCTTCTCGCGCGTGATGGCATGGGCCATCGCCGTATGCTGCTCGAACCAGACCAGACGGTGGATGCCGTAGTCGCTAGTGAAGCCTGCGATCAACCCCTCTCGGTGCTGGTAAAGGCGCTGGATGAGATTCGAGGTGACGCCGGCATAGAGCGTGCCGTTGCGATGGGAGGCGAGGAGGTAGGCGCATGGATCGAAAGTATCGCGCATTTGATAGTCCATCAGCGGGGTTCCCGCCTTCGCGGGAATGACAAAGATGATGAAGTGCACTGAACGTCCAGCGCCTCTCAGTTAACATCCTTTCGTCATTCCCGCGAAGGCGGGAACCCAGCTGATGTCCCGACCACAAACGCGAAAAGGGCGCGGACGGCATATGCCATCCGCGCCCTTTTCATCACGCTGCAAGCGCGAGCGGCGTTGTTACGCTGCTGCGGGCAGGGCTGCCTTCGCCTGAGCGATGACGGTGCTGAACACGCCGCCTTCGTTCATGGCAAGGTCGGCCATGGTCTTGCGGTCCAGTTCGATCCCGGCCAGCTTGGTGCCGTGGATGAACTGCGAGTAGGTCAGGCCTTCAGCGCGGACAGCCGCGTTGATGCGCTGGATCCAGAGAGCGCGGAAGGTGCGCTTCTTGATCTTGCGGTCGCGATACGCGTACTGGCCGGCCTTTTCGACAGCCTGGCGAGCGACGCGGATCGTATTCTTGCGGCGGCCGCGGTAGCCCTTGGCCTGCTCGAGAATACGCTTGTGCTTGGCGCGGGTGGTTACACCCCTTTTGATACGGCTCATTGGTTAGTACTCCTCAGTTGAGCCCGTAGGGCGCCCACTTCTTGATCGTCTTCGCGTCGGCGTCAGAAATGACGTCGGTGCGGCGATTCTGGCGGATGTACTTACCGTTGTGGTTCATCAAGCGGTGACGCTTGCCGGCCACGCCGTGCTTGATCTTGCCGGTCGCGGTGAGGCGAAAGCGCTTCTTCACGCCGCTCTTGGTCTTCAGTTTGGGCATTTGCGTCTCCTTTGTCAGGGACACGTCCCGTCGGCCATGGCAGCCCTTTTCGCCAGGCCGACCCGCGAATCTCTTTGAAAAGACTCATCCGTGTCGATTGAAGCGCCGGCCCTTAGTGGGGACGAAGGCGAAAGGCAAGCGCCGTACTCACCGGGCGCCTTACAAGGCGGAGAAAGCCTTGCGGCGACCCGTGCGCAGCCAGTCGAGGAAGTCGCCGCCGGGGATCAGCGGGGCGCCGGGCGGCAAGGGGGCGCGCCAGAGATAGACCTGCGCACAGACCTCGCCCCTGGATGCTATTTGAACGGCAGCGGCCTCGCGGCGGTATTCAGCGCCTTCATAGCGGTCCAGCAGCGCCAGATCGCCAGCCTCAAGCCGCAGCGTGCATGAGGTGCCGCGTACAATCTCATCTCCGGACGCAGGGAGCAGTGCCGGAAACCAGCCGCTGCCGCCGTCAATACCGTAGAGGCGTCCGGGTATCGTCGCTTGCTCGCTGCGGACCAGACGCGCTGCCAGCCAGTCGCCCATCTGCGTCCCGGCGCGGGGGTGCAGGGTGCCGTAGACGAACAGCGGCAGGGCGCGCGTCATGTTCTCAGTGGTGATGGCAGGCCATCGCCTCGACCACGTCCTCCAGCCGTGCTGGATCGCCGATGGCGAGGACATGACCGTCCGATTCGATGTTGAGCGGTTCGCCGTTCCAGTCGCACATGGTCCCGCCGGCGCCTTCGACGATCGGCACCAGCGCCGCCCAGTCGTGCAGCTTGAGGCCCGCCTCGCAGATGAGGTCGATGTGGCCGCTGGCGAGGAGGCCATAGTTGTAACAGTCGCCGCCCATCATCATGCGCTTGTGATCGGTCTTGGCCGCCAGCGTCATGAAGTGCTGGCCCTCATGCTCGTCGAAGTATTGCGGGCCAGTGGTGGCCAGCATCATCTCGGAAAGCTCGCGGCAGGGGCGGGTGCGGACTTCGGCGCCGTTGAAAGTGGTGGCGTAGCCGCTGGCGCCGACCCAGCGTTCCCCTAGGATCGGCTGGTCGATAATGCCCAGCACCGGCCAGCCATCGACCAGCAGCGCGATCAGGGTGCCGAAGATCGGGCGTCCGCCGATGAACGAGACTGTGCCGTCGATCGGATCGAGCACCCAGGTCCGGTTCGATGCGCCTTCCTCGGTGCCGAATTCCTCGCCGATGATAGTGTCGCGCGGGACTTCTGCCTTGAGGATGCGCCGCATGGCTTCCTCGGCGGCGCGGTCGGCGACCGTCACCGGCGAGGCGTCCGGTTTGCGCTCGGCATCGAGGCCGCTGCGGAAGTGGGGGCGAATCGCCTCTCCCGCTGCGTCGGCAAGGCGGAGGGCAAGGGCGATGTCCTGTTCGATCTTCATGGCGCTGCTGTGCCTTCCCGGCGCCCGTGCGGTCAAGGTTACAGGTTTGAAACCGGCGAACCTGTAAAATAATAACAGGAATCTAAGGGGACTTGCGGTTTTTCCTGCATTGCCGCGCCCTTTCGGCGCAAGTATCGCTGTGACTGGGCATTCGCAGCAAGAGTGGGCATGCAGCGCAAGAACAGCCCTGCGGTGGATTTTACGATCGCGCCGCAACAGGGCATCACAAGGGACGGGCAACCCCTGTCGTATAACCGGGCACCGGCGCCGGACCTGGCACCATGGATCGCGCGTTTGTATGTCACGATAGTCCAGGCGCCGGTCGACTACACGCTGTCGTGCGGGTTGTTTAATGACACTGCCTGCGTCCGTGTCCAACTGGCCGGTGAATGGACCGCCGAAACCGCGACCGGGACCGAGCAATATGGGCGGGCGGCGATCTTCTTCGGCCCGCAGTCGCGCCGGATGCCGGTTTCCGTCACCGGCAGCTTCATCAGCATCGGCATGGCGATCCGCCCCGGAACCTGCACTGCACTCCAGGGGCCCCGCGTGGGGGATTTCATCGACCGGCTGGTGCCCTCGGGTGTCGTGGGTACGCCTTCGGACCGGATGCTGGACCTATTCGCGCCGGACGCTTCTCCCGAGGAATGGCTGGAATCGCTCGAGGGCCTGCTGCGCAAGCGGGTGGAGCATCTGGGTGGCAGCCTGCCGGACCTCATCTCGTCGCGATTCGAGGAGATCAGTTTCCGCGATCCAGGCATGTCGGTAAGCGATGCGGCGGCCGAATGCGGGGTGGAGCGGCGCAAGCTGGAGCGTGTGGTCAGCCGCGATTTCGGCATGGCGCCCAAGCAGGTGCTACGCCGCGCCCGTGCGCTCGACATGGCAAGCCACCTGCGCGGCGTCGCGGATGCGCGTGAGGGGGAAGAGATCGCCCTGCGTTACTACGACGAAAGCCACCTGATCCATGAATTCACGGAGCTGTTCGGCATGTCGCCGCGGCAGTTCGTCAAGACGCCGCAGCCGATTCTGACACTGGCGCTGGAATCGCGCCAGGCCCGCCGGCTGGAGGCGCTGCGCAGGATAGAACCGGGCCAGAGCCGGCCTTGGGAATGAGGGCGGCCTTGGTCCTGCAAACGAAGAAACCCAGAGCAGCGTGAACTGCCCTGGGCTCTGAAGGTGGTTTTTTGCGGGAAGAAAGTCTTCCCGTCCTGCCTCAGTCGAAAAGGCTGGAAACCGAGCTTTCATCGGCGATGCGGCGGATGGCTTCGCCGATCAGCGGCGCGATGGTCAGGATGCGGACCTTATCCGAATCCTTGGCGGCATCGGTTGCCTGGATCGAATCGGTGATGACCAGTTCCTTGAGCGCCGAATTGGTCACCCGCGATACCGCTGCGCCCGACAGGACGCCGTGAGTAATGTAGGCGGTGACGCTGGCGGCGCCCTCGTTCATCAGGGCCTGCGCGGCGTTGCACAGGGTGCCGCCCGAATCGATGATGTCATCGATCAGAATGCAGGCGCGGCCCTTGACGTCGCCGATGATGTTCATGACTTCCGACTGGCCGGGACGGTCGCGGCGCTTGTCGACGATCGACAGCGGCGCGTTGTCAAGGCGCTTGGCCAGCGCGCGGGCGCGGACCACGCCGCCGACGTCAGGCGAAACCACCATCAGCGACTGGTCGCCGTAACGGGCCTGGATGTCGGCCGCCATGACGGGGGCTGCGAACAGGTTGTCGGTCGGAATGTCGAAGAAGCCCTGGATCTGGCCTGCGTGCAGGTCGACCGAGAGCACGCGGTCGGCGCCGGCTTCGGTCATCAGGTTGGCGACCAGCTTGGCCGAGATCGGCGTGCGGGGGCCGGGCTTGCGGTCCTGGCGGGCGTAGCCGAAGTAGGGGACCACGGCAGTGATGCGGCGGGCCGAGGCGCGGCGCAGCGCGTCGATCCCGATCAGCAGTTCCATCAGGTTATCGTTGACGGGGTAGCTGGTGGGCTGGACCACGAAGACGTCCTCGCCGCGCACGTTCTCGTGGATTTCGACGAAGATTTCCTCGTCGGCGAAGCGGCGCACGCTGGCATCGGTGAGCGGCAGCTCGAGATAGGCCGCGATGGCGCGGGCGAGCGGCAGGTTGCTGTTGCCGGACATGATCTTCATGGCGAATCCCCGTGACGGTTCCTGGACGGACGGTCGATGGCGCCCGCCCTGTAGTGATGCGTCATGCGATTGCAATAGTGGGAGGCGGTTTTTCACCGCTACGCGGCGGGGCTCGTAAATGCGAAAGGCCGGATCCGGGACATCCCGAATCCGGCCTTTCGCGTTATCTACCAGTGACTTGGCACCGGTCAGGTACGGTGTTCGCCCCTGATCCAGCGTACCGTGCCCGAACTGGCGCGCATCACCACGCTTTCCGTGGTCATCTTGCCGCCCTTGCGGTGCTTGACGCCTTGTAGCAGCGATCCGCTGGTCACCCCGGTGGCCGCGAAGATGCAGTCGCCCTTGGCGAGGTCTTCCAGCTTGTAGATCTTGTTCAGGTCTTCGATGCCCCATTTACGGGCGCGCAGACGCTCATCCTCGTTGCGGAACAGCAGGCGGCCGTTGAACTGGCCGCCCACGCAGCGAAGCGCGGCTGCGGCCAGCACGCCCTCGGGGGCGCCGCCCGAACCCATGTACATGTCGATCGTGGTGTCCTCGTCGGTCACTGCGATCACGCCTGCGACGTCGCCGTCACCGATCAGCACGACGCCGCAGCCGATGCTGCGCAGTTCGGCGATCAGCGGCTCGTGGCGCGGCCGGTCGAGGACGCAGACGATGATGTCGGCCGGCTTCACCCCTTTGGCCGCCGCCACCGCCGTCACGTTCTCGGTGGGGGTCTTGCGCAGGTCGATGATGCCGTCCGGGTAGCCCGGACCCACTGCCAGCTTGTCCATGTAGACGTCGGGCGCGTTGAGCAGGCCGCCTTCTTCCGCCGCTGCCAGCACCGCCATCGAATTAGGGCCGGCCTTGGCGGTGATGGTGGTGCCTTCCAGCGGATCGAGGGCGATGTCGATCTTCGGGCCCGTACCCGGCGCGCCGCCGACCTTCTCGCCGATGAAAAGCATCGGCGCTTCGTCGCGTTCCCCCTCGCCAATCACGACGGTACCGTCCATATAAAGTTCGTCGAAGGCCTTGCGCATCGCTTCGACGGCGGCATGATCGGCCGCCTTCTCGTCTCCGCGGCCGATGAGGTAGGACGCGGCAATGGCCGCGGCTTCTGTGACGCGCACCATTTCCAGGACGAGAACCCGGTCGAGTACCTTGCTTGCGGGGGTCGTGTTTTCGGGCATGTTCACTCCGGAGTAATCCTGGGAGGAAAAAGGTTCGGATCGCTTAGCCAGAGGAATTTGAGTTGTCGAGAAGCTGGATTTACCTTTTTGCAATCGCAGCCCTGGCCCCCGTTCCGGCGATTGCGCAGACGGCTTCCGCAGGCCCATCCGATGCGGACCGGGCCCTTGCCGAAAAGATGCTGGGCGCCGGCGGCCGGGTCACCCCGGACAAGACGCATAACGAATGCGCCAACCCCACACGCCAGAATGAGATCGTGGTCTGTGCGCCGGATCAGGACCAGTTCCGGATGCCCTCCACCGCCGATTCCGATCCCACCTCGGATCAGGCGCTCAAGGATGGCAGGCTGCACACCCCGGACGTAGCCGGGGGCGGCATCTTCAAGGGCAAGGCTACGGCCACATTCGGCTCTGTCGAGCAGCCCTACATCATCGATCTGTCGACGATCCCGATGGCCCCGGCCGGTTCGGATGCGGACAAGATCGCCAAGGGCGAAATCCGGGCCCCCCGATAGCCGGCCTTTGCTGTCCTCCCCGGGGATGGGGAGGACAGGCTGGCTTTATCAGGCGCCGATGATCTGCATCACCAGCGGCCGCCCGGCGAGGCTGTCGGACCCGTCCAGGATGCGCATGGCCTCGGTTACCGCGCTTTCCGGTCCCGGGTGCGTGACCACGGCGAGGATCACTTCGCCGTCCTGGTCAGGGTCGCCCTTCTGGATCAGGCTTTCGATCGAGACGCCCGCATCGCGCATGGCGGCGGTGATGTCCGCCAGCACGCCCGGACGATCGGGCACGGTGAAGCGAATGTACGAACTGCCCACGCGGTGGCCGGACGAAGCGGGCTCCATCGCTTCCAGTTCGGCGGCGGGCATCGCGAAGGCGGGGCCCTTCTCGCCCTTGGCGATGTCGATGATGTCGGCAACCACCGCGCTGGCGGTAGGCCCGTCACCCGCGCCGGCGCCCTGGAACAGCAGGCGGCCCATGAAATTGCCCTCGGCGACGACCGCATTGGTCGCTCCGTCGACATGGGCGAGCGGATGGTCGATCGGCACCAGATGCGGACGCACGCGCTGGAACAGGCGAGGGCTGCCATTGGTGCCGTCGGTTCCGGCCATGCCGATCAGGCGGATGACGTAGCCCAGCGCGCGGGCCTGCTCGATGTCGGCCGCCTTCACGCGGCTGATGCCCATCGTTTCCACCGTATCGAAGCGCAGACGCGTGCCAAAGGCGATCGCAGCGAGGATCGAAAGCTTGTGCGCCGCGTCGATGCCCTCGATATCGAAGGTCGGGTCAGCTTCGGCATAGCCCATGCGCTGCGCATCGGCGAGCACGTCCGCGAAGTCGCGGCCAGTGTCCTCCATGGTGGAGAGGATGTAGTTGCAGGTGCCGTTGAGGATTCCGTAGACCCGCTCGATGGCATTGGCGGCCGCGCCTTCGCTCAACCCCTTGATGACCGGGATGCCCCCGGCCACCGCCGCCTCGAATTTGAGCGCGACGCCGGCTGCTTCGGCGGCTGCGGCCAGTTCCAGCCCGTGGTGCGCGATCATCGCCTTGTTGGCGGTGACCAGGCCCTTGCCGCCCGCGATCGCATTGCGGGCCAGCGCCAGGGCCGGGCCGTCAGACCCGCCGACCATCTCCACCACCACGTCGACATCGTCGCGCGCGGCGAGGGCGGCAGTATCGTCCTCCCAGTCGTAGCGTGAGAGGTCGACGCCGCGATCCTTGGTGCGGTCGCGCGCGCTGACCGCCGCAATGCGGATCGGACGGCGGGCGCGGCGGGCAATCAGCTCCGCGTTGGTCTCGATGAGGCGGACGACGCCACTGCCGACGGTTCCCAGTCCGGCAAGCGCGATATTGAGCGGTTCGACCATGCAAGCTCCTTTTCGGGAGCGCGCCGTAAGCCAGGCTGGCGGGAATTTCCAGCGCCTTGGACGATGGCGGTGTCCCAGGCCTCGCCCGGGACACCGTAACTCAGCGCAAGGTGCGGCTGCACACGCCAAGGTCGCCCAGTACCATGCGGTAGTCGGACAGCGCCTGCTGCTGCTCGGCATAGCTGCCCGAGATGTTGGCTCGGGCAGGCGGCAGGTTGGGCAGGAAGCAGGCCAGGCGATACCATTCGAGGGTATCGCGCTGCGGCGGATGATCGACGTTGGCTACGAGTTCGGAGAACGAGACACCCCAAACCGGCGCCGCGCCCGGTTCGTGGCGGACGGTGATCGAAGCCGCCGAATTATCCCTGGTGGTGAAGAAAATCTGCGTCTCGCCCTGTCCGGCAAGGTTGCCCGGTACATAGAGCAGTTCGCGCACGCCGGTGATGCGTGCGGGCGCATCGGGCGAAACCAGTTCGCCCAGGATCGCGCGCAGCCGCGCTTCGCCCCGGACGGTCCACAACTGCTGCGCGGTCGGAGTAACCAGCTGCAACTCGCCGGGCCGGCCCGGCACTGCGCGCGCGAACAGGAAAACGTCCTGCTTTTTGAGTTTGGGCGCTTTGCCGCGTGCATCGAGCGGCAGGTCAACAAGATAGCTAACCGATTCGCCAAGCGGAGCCTTGCCGGTCAGCAGGGCCCTGGTGTTCGCCTGAATATAAAAGCGGCCATGGCCCGGCGTCAGGCCCGGTGCGCGGGCATCGTCGACCCGGACCATCTTCGCGATCTGCGCCTGCACGACCAGACCTGCCGAATCGGCAAGGTCCGCCACATCGGCATAAGTTACCTCGTTGGAAGCCGCGGGAAGCCCTCCGGAAGCCGTCTGGGCGCTCGCCGCAAGGGGAGCAAGCGCCAGATAGGCACCCGCGAGAAGCCCTGCAAGGTGCTGCGATTTGAAGGACATGAAGGATAATCTCCGTGGAAATGCGATGTCTTATAGCCGTAGTGCGGGCTGTGCACAAAATTGCACTGGATCAAATTCACCTAACGCGGCATGAATTGTGCGTTAACACCTGCCACCGCGATAAGGCGTTGCGCAGGGAAGGCTTCAACGTTAAGAAGCCTGCAAAATGGGGCAAAAATACTAAAAAATGCCCCGCGGTTCGTCTTCCCGTCGGGTTCGTTCACGGGAAGGTAGACTGTCAGCCGTCAGGGTGGGTAATTGTAGTTTCGTCATGGGTTCCTCCCTCCGGGGGAAGCCATGGACGCCCTTGGACACGTCTTGTCGGGATTGGTTTCCGTCAAAAACGGTTCGGGGCTTGGTAATGGAGTGATGCGTCTGAATGGCTTACGCTGACCAGCAAATGAGCACCAACAAGATTGTTGCTCTTGTCATTGTCGCCTTGATCCACGTCTTCGTCGGCTATGCGCTTGTCACCGGCTTGGCCTACAAGGCGGCGCAACAGGTCATCAAGAAGGTGACCACCGTGGATATCAAGGAAGAGAAACCCAAGGAAGAGGAGCCGCCGCCGCCTCCGCCTGAACAACCCGATACGCCGCCGCCGCCCATCGTGGCGCCGCCGCCGCCGATCAATATTGCCCCGGCTCCGCCTCAGGTGGTGACGGTGCAGACTCCGCCGCCGGCACCGCCGCCGATGATCCAGACTGCGCCGCCGATTCAGGCTGCTCCTCCGCCTCCTCCCGGACCTTCGAAGGCCCGTGGTGTAAGGCCGAAGGGTCAGGCTGGCTGGGCTGGTCGCATCCAGTCGAACTACCCGACCCGGGCTGCGCGTGAAGAGCGCGAAGGCCGCGTGGGCGTTCGTGTCCAGATCGGTGCGGATGGCCGTGTCAGCGCGTGCTCGGTTTCGAGCTCGAGCGGCAGCCCCGACCTCGACGAGGCGGCTTGCGACGGTATGACGCGTTATGCGCGTTTCGACCCGGCGCTTGACGACGGCGGCAACCCGATCTCGTCGAATTATACGACGGCGATCGTCTACAAGCTCAACTAACTCCAAGGCTGGTCCGGACGGCACCTTTTGGTCCTGACCTACTCCTGCATTCTTCTTGAGAGGTATATCGCATGCTTATCGTTGACATCCTTGCCGCCGGTGCGGGCGCGCCGCAGAACAAGTTCGGCTTCATGGAAGCCCTCGAACAGGGCGGTTTCATCGCCTACGCGACCGTGATCATCCTGGGCATCATGTCCTTCGGTTCGTTCTACATCCTGTTCACCAAGTGGTTCGAACAGTCGAAGATCCTGCGCCAGTTCAACACCATCCGCACGACCTTCTGGAAGGCGCCGACCCTGCGCGAAGGCGCTGCCAAGCTCGACAAGAACAGCGCCTGGCGCCAGCTCGTCGACGACGGCCTCGCCGCTGAAGACCAGCATGCCAAGATGACCGATTCGCTCGAAGCACACGACTGGCTGCACGGCTCGCTCGCTCGCTCGGAAGCAACCGTCAACTCGCGTCTCGCTGGTGGTCTGTCGTTCCTCGCGACCGTTGGTGCGACCTCGCCGTTCATCGGTCTGTTCGGTACCGTCGTCGGCATCTACCGCGCCCTGATCGCCATCGGTCTCGCCGGTTCGGCATCGATCGACAAGGTCGCAGGTCCGGTTGGTGAAGCACTGATCATGACCGCTCTCGGTCTGCTCGTCGCGGTTCCCGCAGTGCTTGCCTACAACTACCTGCAGAGCCGCAACAAGCGCATCGCCGAACTGCTGACCGGTTTCTCGAATGACGTTCTCGCGAACATCACTTCGAAGGGCGCCGTGAAGCCTGTTGTCGGTTCCGCACCCGTGAAGCCCGTCGCTCCCAAGCCGGCTGCCGCTCCCGCCAAGTCGTAAGGAGCACGGGAAGCGGACCGGCCCGCCCGGTCCGCCCCCGTACGGGGAAATCGGCGGCGGTACGATGCATGCGAATGCCGTCGCCGGCCCCAAGGCAACGCAAGGATTAGGATAAGACTATGGCGATATCCACGGGCGGAGGCGGTGCAGACGCACCGATGTCCGACATCAACACGACGCCGCTCGTCGACGTCATGTTGGTGCTTCTGATCATCTTCCTGATTGCGGTTCCGGTCGCGATCCAGACGATCGAGAAGCTGCGCATTCCCGTCGTCGAAGCAGTCGAATCGAAGGACAAGGTCGAAAACCTTCTCCTCACCGTCTCGACTACCGACAGCGGCGGCCGCACGGCCGGAGAGCCCGGTTACCAGGGCGCCTCGCGCGGCGGCGAATGCCGTATCTACTTCAACAACGTCACTCCGGTTACCTCCGAAGAACTGCGCGACCAGGCTTTCAAGCGTCTCGATGCCATCGTGAAGCGTGAAGGTGGCCCGCAGGCTCTGATGGCGAACCCGGAGCTCATCCCGCAGGTCCACATCCGCGGCGACATCCAGGCTCCCTGGCGTTGCGTGGCAGGTGCGATCTACAACGTTCAGGTCTCGGGTTACCCGACGGTTGGCTTCATCACCAACCCCGTCGACCCGAACGGCTGACGTAGGCAGGAACAGGAGTAACTTTCCATGGCAATGTCAGCGGGCAAAGATGATGGCTCCCCGATGATGGACATGAACACGACGCCGTTGATCGACGTCATGCTCGTGCTTCTCATCATGTTCATCATCACCATCCCGGTTGCGACCCACTCGATCGACATCGATCTTCCGGTCGCAACTCCTCCGACGGACACACCGCCGCCGATCGATCCGATCAAGAACAAGATCGTCCTGACCCAGGACAGCAAGATCTTGTGGAACGGCGTGCAGATCGACCAGAACGGTCTGGTCAACTCGCTGCAGGCCACCACCCGTATGGCCACCGAGCCGGAACTTCAGTTCCAGCCGGAACCGGAAGCCAGCTATGAGCTGTCTGCCCAGGTCCTGCAGGTGATCAAGGCTGCGAATGTCACGAAGTTCGGCTTCGTCGGCAACGAACAGTTCGCGAACTTCGGCAAGTAAGCCAAAAGTTCAAAAGACTGGTCCCGAAAGGGACACCCAAAAGGGGCGGAGCGATCCGCTCCTTTTTTGTGTGTCCGTAAGGTTGGTAGCAAGGGCGCAGTCTTCGGGCCAAGTGCCTCAAGCCGACATTGTCGGAGGTGCCGGGGGCTATGCCGCCCCGCTTCAACTGTCTTCCGAATCCACCCGCATGGCGACCGAAGCCAAGCTCTCCGCCTCGAACAGCAGATCATCGTCCGCTGCCCCGGACGGCATGCTTTCGCGCCCGATCATCGATAGCGCCGGGACGGACAGCGGGCTGATTCGCTCCAGCACGACATGGTCTACCTCGCGCGCGGCCCGGTCGAGAACGTCGGCAACGCGCGCCACATCGGTCATGCGTGCGCGGGCATCGGCCCATGCCGCTTCGATCAACAGGTGATCCGGCTCGTACTTGCGCAGGACGTCGTAAATGAGGTCGGTCGAGAACGTGACCTGCCGCCCCGACTTGCGCTTCCCGGGCTGCTGGCGCTCGACGAGACCGGAAATTACCGCAACCTCGCGAAAGGCGCGGCGTAGCAAGTACGATTGCTGCACCCAGTCGACAAATTCGTGTGTCAGGATATCGGGCGAGAGCAGCGCAGCCGGATCCTCCACCGCCTTCAGCCCCCATACGACCAGCGTATAATCGGTTGCGACAAAGCCGAGCGGGCCGAGCCCCCGGTCCTCCATGCGCCGGGTGATGAGCATCCCCAGTGACTGGTTCGCGTTCCATCCCTCGAACGTATAGTAGCTGGTATAGGCAAGGCCCCTGTGCGGAAAACTCTCCACCAGCAGCCGTCCGGGTGCGGGCATGTGCGAGCGCCAGTCCTGCACTTCGAGCCATTCGCGCACGTCGTCCGGGAAACGCGCCCAACCCGCACGGTCGGATAGCATTGCGCGAACCCGGTCAGCCAGATGGGTCGAGATCGGCATCCGCTGCCCGGAATAGCTGGGAATCGTCGCCGATCGCTTTGCCGCGCGCACGATCAGTTCAAGGTCCTTCAGCGATTCGACCTCAAGATCCATGCCCGCGAAGCGAAACGTATCGCCCGGCTCCAGGCTGGCGCCGAATCCCTCTTCTACCCGCCCCAGCGAGCGGCCGTTGCGGAAGCGCACATCGAGCATTTCGGAATCGACGATGATCCCGGCGTTCAGCCGGTGGCGTGCGGCATGTTCGGGGTGGGTCAGCCGCCACGTCCCGTCCTTCTCGCGCACGATGCGCCGGAAGCGGTCGTAGGAGCGCAGCGCGTAGCCCCCGGTTGCCACGAATTCGAGGACGCGTGCGAACAGCACCTCATCGACCCAGGCATAGGCGAGCGAGGAGCGTACTTCGGCAAGCAGCGCTTCTTCGCGAAACGGTCCCGAGCAGGCGGTAGCCATGACGTGCTGGGCCAGCACGTCCAGTCCTCCAGGGCGGAACGGGTCGCCGTCGCGCTGGCCTTGCCGCACTGCCTCCTGCGCCGCGAAGGCTTCAAGGAATTCAAAACGGTTGCCGGGCACCAGCACGGCCTTGCTGGGTTGGTCGAGCCGGTGGTTGGCGCGCCCGATCCTCTGCAGCAGGCGCGACGAACCTTTTGGCGCGCCCATCTGCACCACGAGGTCGATATCCCCCCAGTCGATCCCCAGATCGAGACTGGCGGTACACACCAGCGCCCGCAGCTTGCCCTCGGCCATCGCGCCCTCGACTTTGGCCCTGGCCTCGCGGGAAAGCGAGCCGTGATGGATGCCGATCGGCAGGTTGCCATCGTTCGCATTCCACAACTCCTGGAAGATGTATTCGGCCAGAAACCGCGTGTTGGTGAAGATCAGCGTGGTGCGGTGGGCGCGGACCTGTTCGATGAGCTGTGGGATCGCCCAGGTCGCGGCATGGCCGCTCCACGGGATGCGCTCCTCGCGCGGGAGCAGGATGTCGACCTGCGGGTCGGCGCCCGGCTCGCCCACCACCAGTTCCACGCCGTCGATCTCACCCCAAGGCGCAAGCCAGCCGCGATACTCGTCCGGGTCCGCCAAAGTCGCCGAAAGCGCGGCGCGCTGGAGTGCCGGGTTAATCGCCTGCAGCCGCGACAGCGCCAGCGCCAGCAAGTCGCCGCGCTTGCCGGTGGCGAAGGCGTGGACCTCGTCGATCACTACGCGCTGGAGGCCCGCGAACAGTTCCGGCGCTTCGGGATAGCTGAGCAGCAGGGAAAGCGATTCGGGAGTGGTCAGCAGGACATGGGGCGGACGGGAGCGTTGACGGGCCTTGCGGTCGGACGAGGTATCGCCGCTTCGTGTTTCGACACGGATGGGCAGGCCAATCTCCTCGATCGGCGCGAGGAGGTTTCGCTGAACGTCGGTCGCCAATGCTTTGAGCGGGGAGACGTAAAGCGTGTGCAAGCCTTCGGGCACCTTTGCGCCGCCCAGCCGCGAGGGGCAGAACGCGGCAAGGGTGGGCAGGAACCCCGAAAGCGTCTTGCCCGCGCCGGTGTCCGCGACCAGCAGGGCATGGTTGCCTCGGTCGGCGGCGGCGAGCATCTCGCGCTGGTGCCGGCGGACCCGCCAGCCGCGCGCGTCGAACCAGTCGGCGATCTCCTGCGGGACAAGGCCTGGTTTGGTCATGTGGGGGAGCATATCGGCACATATCGGGAAAAGCACCGTTGCCCCTCGGGTTGCGTGAAGAGTTTGAAGGGAAGACCTGGGGCCATCGCCCCAGACCCCGGGAATGTCGTCGTCGCGCGTGACCATGGCGGTAAAGGGGGCCGGGGCGATGGCCCCAGGACTTCCCTTATTCCTCACTCCCCACTAAAGCGCGGCGATGACGAACTCCCGCCGCACTTTCGCGATCATCTCCCACCCGGACGCCGGTAAGACCACGCTGACCGAGAAGCTGCTGCTGCAAGGCGGCGCTATCCACCTGGCCGGACAGGTCAAGGCGCGCGGTGCTGCGCGGCGTGCGCGGTCGGACTGGATGAAGATCGAGCAGCAGCGCGGCATTTCCGTGACCAGCTCGGTCATGACGTTCGAGCGGACCGATGCGGACGGGAACACGATCACGTTCAACCTGCTCGATACGCCGGGCCACGAGGACTTCTCGGAAGATACCTACCGCACGCTGACGGCGGTCGATTCGGCGATCATGGTGATCGATGCCGCAAAGGGCATCGAGCCGCAGACGCGCAAACTGTTCGAGGTGTGCCGCCTGCGGTCGCTGCCGATCATCACCTTCATCAACAAGGTCGACCGCGAGGGCCGGGCCTGCTTCGACCTGATGGACGAAGTGGCCGACATGCTGGCGCTCGACGTGTGCCCGATGTCCTGGCCGGTGGGCATGGGCGGCGTCTTCGAAGGCATTCTCGACATCGCATCGGGCCGCATCAGCCGCCCGGAGGGCCCGAGGAAGGAGTTCCTCGGGACTGTCGATAAAGGGGCCGCGCTCCCTGCCGAGGTCGCCGAGGAACTGGAGCTGGCGATGGCCGGCTATCCCGAGTTCGACCTCGACGCCTATCGCGGCGGTGACCTGACGCCGGTCTACTTCGGCTCGGCACTCAAGAATTTCGGTGTCACTGAGTTGATCGAGGCGATCGCGGCCTTGGCGCCGCCGCCGCGTCCGCAGCCGTCCGAGCAGGGCACGATCGAGCCGGAGAACAAGGAAGTCACCGGCTTCATCTTCAAGGTGCAGGCCAACATGGACCCGATGCACCGCGACCGCATTGCCTTCATGCGGCTGGTTTCGGGCACCTTCAAGCGCGGCATGAAGCTGACGCCGTCGGGGCTGGGCAAGCCGATCGCGGTGCACTCGCCGATCCTGTTCTTCGCGCAGGACCGCGAGCTTGCCGATAGCGCCGAGCCGGGCGACATCATCGGCATTCCCAACCACGGCACCCTGCGCGTGGGCGATACCCTGTCGGAGCGCAACGACGTGCGCTTCACCGGCCTGCCCAACTTCGCGCCGGAAATCCTGCGCCGCGTCCAGCTCAAGGACCCCACCAAGACCAAGCAACTTCGCAAGGCGCTGGACGATCTTTCGGAAGAGGGCGTGATCCAGGTGTTCTACCCGGAACTCGGTTCGCAGTGGATCGTCGGCGTTGTCGGCCAGCTGCAGCTCGACGTGCTGATTTCGCGCCTTGAGGCAGAATACAAGGTCGAGGCCATGCTGGAGCCCTCGCCGTTCGATACCGCGCGCTGGCTCAAGGGCGACGACAAGGCGCTGCGCGATTTCGCCGACATCAACAAGATGAACCTGGCGAAGGACCGTGATGGCGATCCGGTGTTCATGGCGCGTTCTGCCTGGGACGTGAACTACCAGCAGGAGCGCAATCCCGACCTGGCGTTCAGCGCCACCAAGGAGCGCTGAACGGCGCCCAGCGCCCATGAGGGGAACCTGACAGGGCGCTGGTGGATTGCTAGGCTATCCATTCAGCGGGATCCCCAGCGTTGCAGATCAAGTTCGCCAGCTACAACATCCATAAGGCCGTCGGGCTCGACCGGCGGCGCGATCCCGAGCGCATCCTGACGGTGCTGCGCGAGATCGATGCCGACGTGGTCGCCTTGCAGGAAGTCGATCGCCGCTACGGCCGGCGCATGGCGGTGCTGCCGCTCGATGCCATTCACGCTGGCACCCACTACGTCCCCGTGCCCCTATCGATGAAGCCGGACAGCCTTGGCTGGCACGGTAATGCCCTGCTGGTGCGCAAAGGGATCGAACTTATCGAGGCCGCCCCCGTACCGCTGCCGGTGCTGGAGCCGCGCGGGGCGATCCGCGCCGATCTTCGGATCGAGGGGCGGCGGATCCGGGTGGTCGGCATGCACCTCGATCTTTCGGGCCTGCGCCGCCGGCATCAGGTGCGCAGTGTGCTGTCGCACTGCTCTGGATGCGGTGAGCATGTGCCGACGGTGATGATGGGCGATCTCAACGAATGGGCGCAGCGCGGCGGCTGTCTGCGCGAATTCGATGAAAGCTGGCGCGTGCTGGCGCCGGGCCGAAGTTTCCCCTCGCGCCGGCCGATGGCGCTGCTCGACCGGATCATCGTATCCAGGGAGTGGGAGGTCCTTGGAACCCAGGTCCACCACAGCCCGTTGTCGGCGATAGGGTCAGACCATTTGCCGGTCGTTGCCTCGCTCAACATGCCTAAAATTTAGGCAACTGCTCACGAATCGGGCGACGGTACGTGCGTTTCGTGCGTTCGTCAGCATGGGCGCTGCTTGAATCGCCACCAAATCTTCGCAATTGGTAAATTGGCACACCCCTTGCTTTGCGTATCCGTAGCCGGCGCTGGGGCCGGTGGCAAACAGGGGATAGGCATGAAGTTCATCATAGCCATCATCAAGCCCTTCAAGCTCGACGAAGTGCGTGAGGCGCTGGGGGCAATCGGCGTCGCCGGCATGACCGTTTCAGAGGTCAAGGGCTTCGGTCGTCAGAAGGGGCAGACGGAAATCTACCGTGGGGCCGAATACTCGACCAACATGCTGCCGAAGGTGAAGATCGAGGTCGCCGCACCTGACGATCTGGCACCCAAGATCGTCGAGACGATCCAGCAGGTCGCCAGCACCGAAGCCATCGGCGACGGTAAGATTTTCGTCCTCGACCTCGCTTCGGCTGTGCGAATCCGCACCGGCGAAGCCGGCGACACCGCGCTCTGAGGGGGATTTCCATGATGAACCGCAAGATTTTCGGCGGCCTGGGCGCGACAGTCGCGTCACTCGCCGTCTCGACCGCCGCTTTCGCCCAGGACGCTGTTCCGACCGTCGACAAGGGTGATACCGCCTGGATGATGACGTCGACCGTCCTCGTCTTCCTGATGATCCTGCCTGGCCTGGCCCTGTTCTACGGTGGTTTGACCCGGTCGAAGAACATGCTCTCGACGATGACGCAGATCGGCGCCGCTGCGGCGCTCGCCATGCTCATCTGGGTGATGTACGGCTACTCGATGGCCTTCGGTGAGGGCGGCAATGCGTTCGTCGCCGGCTTCGGCAAGGCGTTCCTTGCAGGCGTCACCCCCGATTCGGTCTCGGGCACCATCCCCGAATACGTCTTCGTCTGCTTCCAGATGACCTTTGCGGCGATCACTGTCGCGCTGGTGCTGGGCTCCACGGTTGAGCGTATCAAGTTCTCGGCGGTCATGGTCTTCGCGGTCGTCTGGCTGACGATCGTCTATTTCCCGATCGCACACATGGTCTGGGCTCCGACCGGCTACTTCTTCGGCCTGGGCGCTCTCGATTACGCGGGCGGCACCGTCGTCCATATCAACGCGGGCGTTTCGGCACTGGTTGCCGCGATCATCCTTGGCAAGCGCAAGGGCTTCCCGGCCGAGCCGATGCCGCCGCACTCGCTGACGCTGACCATGGTCGGCACCGGCCTGCTGTGGGTGGGCTGGTTCGGCTTCAACGCCGGTTCGGCTCTCTCGGCCAACGGCGCTGCCTCGCTCGCCATGATCAACACTTTCGTCGCCACCGCTTCGGCTGGTCTGTTCTGGATGCTCGCAGAGCGTCTCGCCGGTCACAAGGGTTCGGCCCTGGGCTTCTGCTCGGGCGTCGTCGCCGGTCTCGTCGCGGTTACGCCGGCTGCCGGTAACTCCGGTCCGTTCGGTGCGATCGTTCTGGGCGGTGTCGCCTCGATCATCTGCTTCTTCGCGGTAAGCAAGCTCAAGCCGATGCTCGGCTATGACGATGCACTCGACGCCTTCGGCGTTCACGGCATCGGCGGTATTGTCGGCGCCATCGGCACCGGCATCGTCTACGCTCCCAGCCTGGGCGGCCCCGGCAAGGCGGATTTCGCGATCGGCTCGCAGTTGGTGATCCAGATCGAAGCGGTTCTTGCCACCATCGTCATCGCGACGATCGGCACCGTGATCGCGATCTTCATCGCCAAGGCAATCACCGGCCTGCGCGTCACTCCCGAAGTTGAAGCCGACGGCCTCGACATCGGCGAGCACGGCGAGCGCGCCTACAACTAAGTTCACGTTTTCTACAGTTTGGCGGCGGCGGGTACTTCCTCCTCTCCTCCCACCCGTCGTCGCCAACCGATGTTCCTCCTGCGAACACAAACTTTATAAGGGTCGGAGCCAGCCGCTCCGGCCCTTTTTTTGCCTGCGCCGCGCGTGTTTCTTCGAAAACCTTTGTCGCCGTCCCGCGCTTGTGAAAGGCTGGATGTCGGATCAGCAGGTCCGGGAAGCGGGGTGCGCATGAAGTACGTCACGGCCATCATCAAACCGTTCAAGTTCACCGAGGTGAAGGAAGCGCTGAGCGCGGCCGGAGTTTCCGGCGTGACGGTTTCGGAAGTGAGCGGTTGCGGTCGGCAGAAGGGCCAGACCGAAGTCTATCGCGGCGCCGAATATGCCTCGAGCATGTTGCCCAAGATACGCCTGGAAGTGGCCGTGCCCGATTCGCTCGCGGAAAAGGTGGTCGAGACCATCCGCCAGCACGCCAACAACGACGAGATCGGTGACGGCAAGATCTTCGTATTCGAACTGGCGCAGGCGATACGTATCCGCACTGGCGAGCAGGGCGACGACGCGCTCTGACGCATCGCCGCTGTGCTGCCTGTGATTATTCAGCCGCGCGCGGAGAACATATCGATCAACTGGCGAATCGGCGAAACATCATATCCCGCCGCGTTCGCCTTCGATGCGATCACCGCCGGGCTGTCACCGGCCTTCGCGCGGGCCAGTGCCCATAGCAGTGTCGAACGCGTGCCCGACCGGCAATAGGCCAGCACCGGGCCTTCGGCGGTCAGCGCCGCTTCCATCGCATCGACCTGCGCCTGGCTGAAGCCGGCGTGAGTCACCGGAATCGCGACGTAGTCGATCCCGGCCTGACGGGCTGCGGTTTCGATATCGGCACCGGGCGTCTGGTCGTCGCTCTCGCCTTCGGGGCGATTGTTGATGATCCGCACGATCCCGAGCGCTTTGGCCTCGGCAATGGCATCGGTGCCGATCTGCGGGCTGGCGAAGACGGTATCGGTGATCTGGCGGAACATGGCGCACACTCTCTCGGTATCGATTTTAAGGGCCGACGACAAAGCGGCGGGCTTTTGGCCATCAAGCCGCTTCGGATCGAACAGGCAAGCCAATTCGCGGCTTTCAATCGAATGTTTCGCCGTTGTGGGCACAAAAGGTCACGTATTTCCGTTCGCAATTGATCCTGGCTTCGTGTAAGAGCCATGATCGCAGGAAAGCGCCGGGCCCTGCCCGGTTCTTTGCCTGGCGTCCGGCGTGCTACGTCCACGCGTCCGGGCGAATGCTTATGGGGCGCAGCGAAGGTACGTTCGTAGACATGGGTTTTGACAAAGGTCGTCGCGGAAGGGGACGCGACAAGCGGGATCGGTTTGGCGAGGACGAGTTCGACCCGTTCTTTGCTGGGCAGGATCGTTTCGGCGGCGGCGGTGGCGGTGATCGCTTCAGCGGCGGCGGAGGCGGCGGTGACCGCTTCGGCGGCGGTGGTGGCGGCTTCGGCGGCGGTCAGCGCAGCGGTGGCTTTGGCGGCGGCAGTAGCGGTGGTGGCGGCTTCGGCGGCGGTCAGCGCGGCGGCGGCTTCGGCGGCGGCGGTGGTGGCGGCGGAATGCCTGCCCAGGTCGTCGGCCAGGGCCGCGGCGTCGTAAAATTCTTCAACGCAGCAAAGGGCTTTGGCTTCATCCAGCGCGATGAAGGCGGCGACGATGTGTTCGTGCACATCAGCTCTGTTGAGCGTGCGGGCCTCGAAGGCCTTGCGGAAGGCCAGCAGCTTGAATTCCAGCTAGTCGATCGCGGCGGCAAGATCTCGGCCACCGACCTTTCCGTCGTGGGTGACGTGATCGCCGTTGCCAAGCGCGAGCCGGAAGCACCGCAGCGCCAGCTGACGGGCGAGAAGGCGACCGGCACGGTCAAGTTCTTCAATTCGATGAAGGGCTTCGGCTTCATCACACGTGATGACGGCCAGCCGGATGCGTTCGTGCACATCAGTGCCGTGGAACGCTCGGGCATGTCCGGCCTCAACGAAGGTGACCGGGTCGAGTTCGACATCGAGGTGGATCGACGAGGCAAGTACTCGGCGGTCAACCTGACGGCGCTCCAGGCCTGACCCCGACAGCACTTCCCCCGGTCGTTTGACCGGGCGACTGCAAACGTCTAAATGCGCGCAAATGGCGGCCCGGTAGGGCCGCCATTTGTCGTTTGCGATCTCCACGTGATGAATTTGTTTCGAGGATAACCGACATGTCGATCACCCCGCTGATGCCCGTATACCCCCGGTGCGGCGTGCGCCCCGTTCGCGGTGAGCATTGCCATCTCATCAGCGAGGACGGCCGCCGTTTCCTCGACTTCGCCAGCGGCATCGCCGTCAATGCCCTGGGCCATTCGCACCCCGGCCTGATCGGCGCGATCCAGAAGCAGGCCGAGACGCTGATGCACGTCTCCAACCTCTACGGCAGCCCCCAGGGCGAGGCTGCTGCCCAGCGCCTTGTCGATCTGACCTTCGCGGACACCGTGTTCTTCACCAATTCGGGCGCCGAGGCGGTCGAATGCGCGATCAAGACCGCGCGCGCCTATCACCAGTCGGTGGGCAACGACCACAAGTTCGAACTGATCACTTTCAACAACGCCTTCCACGGCCGGACGCTGGCGACCATCAGCGCCTCCAGCCAGGAAAAGATGCACAAGGGCTTCCTGCCGTTGCTGCCGGGCTTCAAGTACGTCGATTTCAACGACTTGGAGGCGGCCAAGGCAGCCATTGGTCCGAATACGGCGGGCTTCCTGGTGGAACCGATCCAGGGCGAAGGCGGTATCCGCATCGCCACTGACGAGTTCCTAGGCGGCCTGCGGGCGCTGTGCGACGAACACGACCTGATGCTGGTGCTGGACGAAGTGCAAAGCGGCGTGGGCCGCGCCGGCACGCTTTACGCCTATGAACAGTACGGCATCACGCCGGACATCATGGCAACCGCAAAGGGCATCGGCGGCGGCTTCCCCGTCGGCGCCTGCCTGGCCACCGAAAAGGCGGCGCGCGGCATGGTTGCTGGCACGCACGGCTCCACCTATGGCGGCAATCCCTTTGCGATGGCCGCGATCGGCGCTGTTCTCGACGTGATGTCCGAAGAGACGTTCATGGCAGACGTGCGCGCCAAGGGAGAGCGGCTCAAGGCGCGGCTCGAGCAGTTCATCGGCAATTATCCCGATCTGTTTGAACTGGTGCGCGGACGCGGCCTGTTCATCGGTCTCAAGATGAAAGTCGAACCGCGGCCGTTCGTCGCCCACATGCGCGACAATCACCAGTTGCTCACCGTTTCTGCGGGCGACAACGTGGTGCGGATCATTCCGCCGCTGGTGATCGACGACAGCCATATCGATGAATTCATGGAAAAGCTTTCGGCGGCAGCGGCCAGCTATCAGCCGGAGGAGGCCGCCTGATGGCGAAGGATTTCCTTAGTCTTTCGGATGCCGGCGGCGACACGGTCGCCGCCATGATCAACGACGCCATGGACCGCAAGGCAGCGCGCAAGGGCTGGCCCAAGGCCCGGCCCGATGCCGATGCGCCGCTGGCCGGCCATGTGCTTGCGATGATCTTCGAGAAGAACTCGACGCGCACACGCGTTTCGTTCGACATGGCGATGCGCCAGCTTGGCGGATCAGCGCTGATCCTGGAAGCGGGCAGCACGCAGATCGGCCGGGGTGAAAGCATCGCCGACACTGCGCGGGTGCTCAGCCGCATGGTCGATGCGATCATGATTCGCACCGACGATCACGCCAAGATCGAGGAACTGGCCCATTACGCCGAGGTTCCGGTGATCAACGGACTGACCGACCTGTCGCACCCGTGCCAGATCGTGGCCGATCTGCTGACCGTTGTAGAGCGCGGTTTCGCATTGCCGGGGTTGCAGCTGGCGTGGCTAGGCGATGGCAACAACGTCGCCAATTCACTGATCGAGGCGGCCGGGCTGATGAAGTTCACGATCCGCATCGGCGGCCCTGCGGGTTATGAGCCGGACGCGGGTTTCGTCGCCCGTGCGCGCGCAGCCGGCGGCGAAGTGATCCTGACGCAGGATGCACGCGAAGCAGCGGCCGGCGCGCAAGTGATCGTGACCGACACCTGGGTATCGATGGGGCAGGCTGGCGGCGATGTGCACGTTGCGGCGATGCAGCCCTATCAGGTCGACGGAGCGCTGATGGCAGCGGCTGATCCGGCTGCGATGTTCCTTCACTGCCTGCCGGCACACCGCAACGAGGAAGTGACCGACGAGGTCATGGACGGTCCGCAGTCGGCTGTCTGGGACGAGGCCGAGAACCGCCTGCACGCCCAGAAGTCGGTGCTGCTTTGGGCGCTGGGCAAGCTGTGACCGAGGACGACCTGCTTCGCCGCGACGACACCGGCTTCGACCGGGTACTGGCCTTCACCGTGCCCGCGCGCCACGTCCGTGGCCGCGTCGTGCGGCTCGGTCCCGTGCTGGAGACGGTGCTGTCGGCGCATGATTATCCCAAGTCGGTCAAGCATGTACTGGCCGAGGCGCTGGTCCTTACCGCGCTGATGGGCTCGCTCCTCAAGGAGGACGGCGCGCAGCTTACCTTCCAGGCGCAGGCCGAAGGCGGCGCGGTGGATCTTCTGGTCTGCGACTATCGCGGCGGCGAGATTCGCGGCTACCTGCGCCACGATCCCGACAAGGTCGCGGCGCTTCAGGAAGATTGTTCGCTCGAGGCGATCTTCGGCACCGGCTACCTGGCGATCACTTTCGACCTCGCCGTCAGCAATGAACGTTATCAGGGCGTGGTGCCGCTGGAGGGCACTTCGCTTGCTCATGCCTGCGAGAACTACTTCGCGCAGTCGGAGCAGGTTCCTACCCTGCTGCGCATTGCAGTACGCTCAAACGGGCTGCGCTGCACGGCTGGCGGTCTGCTGGTGCAGCACCTGCCGGAGGGTGAGGAAGGCCGGGAAAGGCTTCACGCAAAGGAAGACTACCGCGACTGGGAGCATGTTTCGGTCATGGCCGGCAGCGTTCAGGAAGCCGAACTGGTCGATCCCGTGCTCAATCTCGAGGAACTGCTCTGGCGCCTGTTCCATGAGGAAGAGGAAGTGCGGGTAGAACCGCTGGCCCCGCTTGAACGCGGCTGCCGTTGCAGCGTGGAGCATTACCGGTCGATCCTGTCGAGTTTCCCGGAAGACCAGCGCGCCGAGATGCGCGACGAGGATGGCACGATCCCGGTCGATTGCGCCTTCTGTTCGAAGATCCTGCGCGTTTCGGCTTGAGTTGTCATAGGCGCGCGCCTTGAATTCGCGGCCTGGTCTACCGATACTGTGACGGCAGGTTGGGTGCGAAACCAAGGGAATGACATTGAGAGCCGCTATTTCAGCGCTGACGCTGGCAGTCTTTGCCGCGATTGCGGTTCCGGCGCATGGCCAGAAGCCGCCGCTCGGCATGCTCGACGAACTTGATCGTGGAGGCTGGGAACTGCGTGAGCGCGGCGGGGATGCGTCCGTACACAACATCTGCCTCGACAATGCGCGGCGCCTGATCCAGCTGCGCCACCCCGGCGTGCCGTGCAGCAGCGTAGTGGTGGAGGATAGCGCCGTGCAGGTCACGGTGCAGTATACCTGCCGCGGGCAGGGCTATGGCCGCACCCGGATTCGGCGCGAGACGAATCGGCTGATCCAGATCGATACCCAGGGCATCGTCAATGGCCTGCCTTTCTCGTACTCGGCAGAGGGCCGCAAGACGGGCGAATGTCGCAGTTCGTGATTGCCGTTGCCGGACGGCAGGGGTAGCGGATCGGATATGCAGGAAACGACATCTCCCGAACCGAAGCAGGCGGTTGTGCTGCTCTCCGGCGGCCTTGATTCCATGGTCTCGGCGGGCATCGCGCGCGAGCAGGGCTTCGCAGTCAACGCGCTTACCATCGACTATAACCAGCGCCACCGGCGCGAGCTTGATGCGGCGGCGGATATCGCCCGCTTCATTGGCGCCAGGCGCCATGTCGTGATGCCGCTCGACCTTCGCCAGTTTGGCGGGTCGGCGCTGACAGACGACATCGAGGTGCCCAAGGAGGGCGTGGGGGCCGATATCCCGGTCACTTACGTGCCCGCCCGCAATCTCGTGTTCCTCTCGCTCACACTGGCATGGGCAGAGGCGATCGGTGCGAACGACATCTTCATTGGCGTCAATGCGCTGGACTATTCGGGTTACCCCGATTGCCGGCCGGAGTTCATCTCCGCGTTCGAAAACATCGCGGGCCTGGCAACGAAAGCGGGTGCGGAAGGGCAGGCTCTGCGCATCCATGCGCCGCTGCAGTTCATGGGCAAGGCTGACATCGCCCGCGAAGCTGACCGTCTCGGGCTTGATCCCGGCATGAGCTGGTCATGCTACGATCCGCAGCCGGATGGCAAGGCCTGCGGGCTGTGCGACAGCTGCCGCTTGCGCAAGGCTGGCTTTGCCGATGCCGGACTGATTGATCCCACGCCCTACTCTGCCTGATACTTCAAGATAGCGAATACCAAAAAGCCCCGCAGCGCGATGAGCGCTGCGGGGCTTTTTGTATTGGCGTCTGGTGTGCGTGTCCGCTCGCCAATGCCGGGGATCAACGACAAAAGAAAAGGGGGCCGGATTGCTCCGACCCCCCAATCTTGACCGTTGCCGGTTCGCTTACATGCCCGAACCGGGACCGTAAGTGATCTCGACGCGGCGGTTCTGCAGCTCGCGCACACCGTCAGCGGTGGGAACGCGCGGGTTGGCTTCACCGAATGCCTGGCTCGAGATCGAGCCATCGGGGATGCCGTGACCGGTGAGGTACGAACGGACTGCACCGTTACGACGCTCAGACAGACCCATGTTGTACTTCGGCGTACCCGAACGGTCGGTGTAGCCAGCAAGCATGATGGGAACGTTGTCGCAATTGCCGTAGGCGCTGACTGCGCTGTCCAGAATGGTTGCGGCTTCCGGCGTGATGTCCGACTTATCCCAGTCGAAGAACACGATGTACGGACCCTTGTTGCATTCCACAACCGGCGGCGGCGGCGGAGGCGGGGAGGCGGGGGCGGCGGCGGCGGCGGCGGCGGGGAGCTGCCGGTTCGCCGAAGTTGTACGCCAGGGTACCCATCAGCGAGTGCGAACGCCAGCGAGTGCCGATGCTGTCGCCAGCCGGGCTGACCAGGTCAACGTTGGCGACATTCATGAAGCGGTACTTCAGACCCACGTCGATGTGCGAGCTGAGCGGAGCGCGGATACCCGCGATTGCCTGCCATGCGAAGCCGCTGTCCGAATCGTCGATGACGTCGGCGTGAACGCGGGCAACACCGGCACCACCGCCGACAAAGCCCTGAAGGCCGTCGTCGGGACCGAAGTCGAGCAGGCCATTGACCATGAACGACAGGTTGCTGGCGTCAGCGCCACCGGAATTCTTGATCTTGGCCTGGCGATAGCTGGCTTCGGTTTCAAGACGGAAGGGACCGAAGTCGTAGCCGAGAACGGCTCCGCCATCGAAGCCCTTCTTGAAGTCGATCGAATCGGCGTTCTTGACACCGTTGATTGCGACATCAGCGTCTTCGACGATCATGCCGCCGAAGTCGAGTTGCAGATACCATGAATTATCACGCGCGAGCGCGGGCGTGGCAATGGCTGTCGAAGCCAGTGCCAGACCAAGGACGAGTTTCCTCATACGTTTCCCCTACAGAGAGATTTGGAGCCACCGAGTGCGAGAGTGTCTAGCCCCTCGGCATTCCGTGTGCAAGCGCACATTAAGCCCGACTGTTGCAAGAATGTCGCGATTCCGGGGGCTTGGGGGCGACTTGCGACCTCAATGTTCGAAACCTCTGACACCCTGTAGGACCTTTGTTTTTTGCACCGGTTATGCCGATGGGAGAATACCCAAGGCTTGAAGGGCAGCGATCAGATCATTGATCGCAGCCCGAGCCTCCCCATCAACAATCGATCCTCCAAGTGGTTCCACGAGAAGCGAAGCTTTTCTCCAGGAACCGAAAAACAGCATCTCGCATCCTGCTGAAATGTCGAGCACACGCATGCCATCGCGCGGTCGCACGAAGGCCCAGGCAGTGCCCCGGCGCATGGCGATTTCGCCATCGCGACCTTGCCACTCGCCCGATGCGCCGGTGCCGATGAGCCACGCTTCATCGTCTACGGGATTTTCTGGAGGAGAGGCACTTTCGCCCGCCACCGCGCAGTGCAGCAGGGTGTCGGCCAGTGCGAGAGCCTCGTTCACAAAGATTTCTTTTTGTGCCTGCCCTGTATGGAGCAGGGGCAGGGCGAAGCGGGGGGTGGCACTCGCAAACATCAAGGCGTCGGTCATCGGGAACTCCTGTCGAAGTCAGGGGAGAGTGCAGAGCAGCAGCGGATGCGAAAGTGCGTGGGTGCCTTGCTGGCGAACATGCAGTGCACTTCCCGGGGCAAGCATGGTCAGCTGGGTCAGGGTCACCGCATCGATTGTCAGGCTGGGGATGTCGGTAACCCAAGTGGCAAGCGGGGCGTCGAATGCGCCCAGGGTTATGAGATAGCGCTCCGCTTGCTCGACCAGGGGCATGTCGACCCCGTCCCGCCATGGCCAGCCGCCGCGTGCGCGGCGCGTCCATGACAGAATGCGGGTGCCGTCCTGCGACGTGGCCTCTCGCGGATGGACGGGTGCAAGCGGCCGCAAGGTAATGCCGCCGAGCATCAGGGGCGCGGCGAGAGGTTCGATGTCTGCGCGCGCCAATGCCACTACCTGCCTGCCGGGATCGGAACCCAAGGTCGCCGAATCGAGCGCGGTGAGCCGGGCATCGAGCAGTGCGAAGCCCTCGTTCTCGCCGTGGGTGCCGATGGCGGCCTCCGTCCCGCCGCGTCCTCGCAGCAGGCCGTCGATCCGCCAGTTGCCATTGCCGAGCGATGTTGCCCTGGCGAACTGCACGATTTCCTCGCCAACGAGAGCAAGATTGGCGCCATCGGCAAGTTGGCGCATGTCGGCCCCGGCAAGCTGCATCTCGGGATCGACCAGCGAGACAAGCAGATGAGATCCCCGGTCAAGCAGAAGCGGGTTGGCGGGAGGCAGCACGGACCGCGCGGTGCCGATCGTTGCCCGTGTCCGGCCGCTGGCACCGAGAGGTGCAAGTTGGCCGTCGCCGCGATCGGCGTAGAGCGCCGCGCCGCTCCAGTTCGCGCTCGTGGCGGAGACGGCGGCGAATGCGCGGGCATTGTCCGGTCCGCCCGAAGGTCCGTCGAGCGGGAGTTCGAAGGCAAGAAGCCGGGTCTCTGCCGGCGGTGCGTCGAGGGGCGGGTTGCCGCGTCCGGGGTCCGAGCCGAGGAGGGGCGCGGCGTCGGCGCCGGTGGGAAGCGCTCGTTCCAGGGCGAGTTCGACGCCGCTTTCGCGCCATTCCCATTCGCGCACGCGCCACAGGCCGGCGATGCCGGGCAAGGCGACCAGAGCGCCGGGCGCTACGCCGGGATCGAGCTCGCTGGTGCGCCATGAAATACGGTCGCGGCTCCAGTCTATCCGCCGGGCAGTGCGTTCGATGAGCGTCCGCGCGGTTGCGGCATCCAGCGCGGCGGGCAGATCCAGCGTGGCCGGTTCGCCCGGTGCGGGCTGGCCGGAGGCGCGCTGCACACTGGCCTGATAATCGCGCCCTACATCATAATAGCGCAGGATTGCCGCAGGGCGGTCGGACTGGGGGGCGCGGTGGCGAGTGAAGCCGGCGGCGCCGCCGAAATCGTCATCGCCGGTCGTCGCTGCCGGTTCGGGCAGCGTGATTGCCGCCTCCTGACGGCGTTCGCGCGCGATGACGAGGGTTTCGCCGCCTGCGTCGATTTCCAGGGGCATGACCTGTTCGAAGACCGCAAGGTCGTTCGCGGGCGATCCTTCGCTGGTGTAACCGGCCATGCCGTCAAGCGGGACGGACGCGTCGATGCCCTCGACCACTTCGCCGATCACGGCCTGCAGGTCGAAGCGCTCGTCTGCGATCACTTCGAAGGTGAGCGAGGGGATGCGGTTGTAGAATTCGGAGAGGTCGAGATTCTCGAACACCACGTATGCAAGGTCGCGGTGAGCGGGGCAGTATTGTTCGCCCTCTGCCGCCGCGATCAGCGGGTCGACAGGCTGGTCGCCGGCGCCGGTATGGACGCGCATAGTGCCTGCCGCCTTGAGGTCGCCTTCCGCGCCGCGCAGCAGCTTGCCGTCGGCCCAGATGCGGCCCAGCCCTTGGATCGGGCGGCTGGCCAGCGCGACGGCGAAGTTGGCGGTGTAGCTGTAGGTAGTGAGCGCGGGCGAGCCTTTGCCGGTGCCCTGCACCTCGCTGTGTTCGACCAGTTCGGTCGCCCAGATCACCGATCCGGCCACGCGCATCCGGCCGAAATGGCGCGGCAGGATCTGGCCGTAGCTGGAGGTGGTCACCGCCAGTTCCTTGAGGCGGGGGCCTTGCCGTGCGGAGGGGCCGAACAAGACGCTGTCGAACTGGCGGCCGACGAGCGAGCCGATGGCTCCACCGACGGGGCCGCCCAGCATCGTGCCCAGGCTGCTGAAAACGAGCGTCGCCATTTCAGGTCCTTATGAGGTCGGAGGTGGGAGCAGGCGCCAGTGGCCCGCGACCGGCCATTCGCCGGGAAGCGGGCCGAGCACGACCTTGCGCAGGCCGGCATGGGCATGGGCCACCGACCGCGCGGTGGCGGCGATGGCGACGTGGAACTGGCAGGGCGATGGGCGCAGCATCAGCACGTCGCCGGGGCGGATCGGACCGCTTGCCGCCGTCATGCCAAGGTCAGCCATGATTCGCGCGGCATCCGGCATCGCGCGGCTGCGCAGCGTATAGCGGGCCGGCAAGGCCGCATCCCGGCCCAGCGCCGCGCAGGCGGCCCAAAGCACGCCCACGCAGTCCAGCCCGGTCTGCGGATCGCGGCCGTAAAGGCGAAAGCGCGTGCCCACCAGTTCCAGCGCGGCCGCTGCCAGTGTGTCCGGGGTCATTGGCCGGGGCTCGGGTAACGGGTGAGCATGTCGTTGCCGGGCAGGAAGGGTTCACCCCGGAAGTTCACCGCATTGCCGAACCGGGCGGCGCATGTGCCCAGCGTATGGTCGCAGCCTTCGCGAAGGCGCGCGCGGGTGCCGACGGGGGTCGTATCGTCGATGGGCACATCGAGGACGAGGCCGCCCGCGTCGCCCGGTCCCATCACGCCCATGACCACGCCCGTTTGCGGCCCGTCCAGCCAGTGCACCGTTCCTCCGGCATGGAGGTCAGCGCCGTGGGTTCCTTCGAACATCGCTGCGTTCGTCAGCGGATCGATGGCGGAAAGGCGGACCTCGCGCGTGAAATGCTGCGGATTGAGATTGCAGCCCGGCCCGCAAAAGGCGGCGCGGCAGGCCGGGCTGGTGCGAGGCACGGGATCGCGCCACAATTGCGCCTTGCGCGAGACCAGCTCGGCGGAAAACGCGCCGTCCTCCTCGGTCATGGCGCCGATGGTGCCGGCATAGAGCATCTCGCGTACCCCGGTTTCCCAGTCGACGAGGCCGATGCGCACTTGCGCGCGGTCGAACCGGCCCGAGGCAAGGTCTTCGCTGGAGATCGCCTCGTGCGTGATGGAGCCGCGCACTTCGGCACTGTCGGCCTCGAAATCCGCCGACTTGCGGATGGCGCTGGGCACCATGCCGGGCGAAGCGCGGTGCAGCACGCCGTCGATCCACAAATCGCGGTCATGGGTGGTGAAACCCAGCGTCACGCCGTCGCGGCGCGCGATGCGCCAGAAGGTGGCGACCGTTTCGAGGTCACCGGCGAACCACGTTCTGCTCATGACGCCTCCCGGATTTCCACGATGGGTACGCTGGGCGCCTCACCGGCGGCGAAGGCCGCGCCCGAGATTTCAAGGCTGTCCTCGGCGAATCGCACCGGTACGTCGAACAGGAAGCCGGCGCACACGATCGAACCGGAGGCGGGCGGCTGGGCGAACACGACGGTGCCGCGTTCGCCCAGCGTCCAGGTGCCGACCTGAAGCGCGCCGTTCACAGAGACGAGCATCGCGGCGAAATCGGGCCGGGTGATCCGGCGCACTTGTACCGCCTCGCCGCTGCCGTAGCGTTTCACCAGCGCGAATTCGCATGCCAGCCCATCCCCGATGCCGATTTCCTGATCCAGCGGGCCGGGCGCGCCGACCATGCCGCTGGAGCTGTGATCGCTGGGATCGCGCAGACGAAAACCGCGAGCCGGGCCTCGGCGAGCGCGGAAGAAGGCGAGGAGTTCGCCCAGTTCCGCCTCCGAACGGACGCCGGGGCCGACATCGAAGCGCAGCCGCGCATTGGACCACAGCGAGTTGCGCCGTTCGAACCCCGAGGCGGTGACCGATACGCTGGTCGAGAATTCCGGGGTCACCGTCGCATCGCGGCCAAGCGCGAGCGGGTAGAGCACGTCGTCGAAGGCCTGCATGGGGTCGGCTCCTGATTGCGGGGATTGCGGCAGGCGGACGTATCCGTCGCGCGCGATTTGCGGCAGCGCCCAGACGACGATCTCGTGCGGGGCGCGGGTGAGGGCCTCGTCGATACCGGCGTCGATCTGCCGCCACTGGTCGCTTTGCTCGGGGGAAAGGACGAAGCCGGCGAGGTAGTCCTGCTGGTGCGGCGGGTAGCCGAGCCGGGCGTCCACTTCGGCGTAGGCCTTGCGGCGGTGGCCATCGGCCCCGGCGGTGAGCCAGTCGTAGTCCTCCACCTGCAGGCGGTCGAAGGCGGGGGCGGCCCAGCCCAGCGGCAGGTTCGCGCGTTTGAGTTCGGGCATGTCGGGCGCGAGCAGGGTGGGCGTGAAGACCAGCGCCAGCGCCTCGACAGGGGCGGGCGCCGCAGCCACGCGCACGGCGGAGACGAGGTCTGCGGTGGATGCGGCCAGCAGCGCGCCCGCTTGGTCGAGCAGGGCGGTCTGCGCTTCGTCCAGCGGCAGGCGCATGTCGGGTATGGCGGGGGGCGATCCGCCGAACAGGGCGCGCGCAGCGTCGTCATAGAGATGGATGCGGCCGTTGGCCAAGGTCCACCACCAGGGCTCGCCCACCTGAAAGCGCACCGGGGCACCGGCCTCGGCCATCAGCGCGGCGAATGCGGCGCCGACGGACTGAAGCCAGGCCATTGCCGCTTCGTTGGCGGGCGAGAGCAGCGTCGAGGGCGGGTCCCAGCCGGTCAGCGCCGGATTGCCGTCCAGATCGCGCTGTTTCCACTCTTCGGGGCAGTGCTGGTCGAGCAGTTCGTAGGACAGCGAGGCGACCGGGCTGAACCCCTGCCTTACGCATTCGGCAAAGAAGGCGCGGTGCCAGGCGCGGGTCGGGGCGTTGAGCGGATCGCCCCCGTGTCCGGCAAGGAATGCGCCGCCAGCGCCCGCGAGCCGGAAATAATGGCTCATGCCCACGTAATGGACCACCGAGCCGCGATAGCCGAGCTGCGCCGCGCTGCGCAGCAGGCGGGCGGGCGTCTGCACGCCCTGATCGTCGAACCCGGTGGCGATGGCGAGGCCGCTGGCGGGGACCATGACGTCGCCGATCTCCAGCATTGCCCGCCCGCCGTCAGCCGCGATTTCGGTCATCTCGATCCAGCCTTCCGCCTCGGCGGGGAGGGGATCGGCGCTGGAGCCGTCGTAGCCGGGCGGGGCAAAGGAGATGAACATCCGCTCGATGGCGCCGGGCCAGACGCGGTCGGCGTCGGCGGGCAGCGAGAAACCGCCGTCGAGCGCGGAGAAGTTCAGCGAGATCAGCGCATCCTCGCCCGCCCCTTGCGCATAGTTCCAGAGCCGCACGTACCAGGTGTGCGGGGCGCCGGCTGCGTCCTTGCCCTCGATCGTCAGCGTCGGGCCGTTGACCGCGTCCAGTGGGACGATCCCGGATGAGCGCCAGCGGAACCGCAGCGACGTGTGGGCATAATCGCGGTCGGTGCGGTAGGCGAGCAGCGGGTGGTCGAGCGTGTCCGCGCTGTCCCAGATCAGGCCGCCAAGGTCGGCCCGGCGCAGGAATGCGGCGTCGACGCGCAGCGCATCGGGCGCGGTCGACACCACGCTGGCCATCATCGGGCGCGGGAAGTTGACGGTCCAGAAGCGCGGATCGAAGCGCATGATCCAGTCGCTGGCCTGACCTTCGCGTTTTGCGGCGAGCCAGAATACCATGGCGTTTCTCCTATCAGTACGTGAGGGCGCGGCGCACGGCGCTGGCCATCTGGCGCGACGATCGCTGGAGCGACTGAGGCGTACCGGCGCCGCGCGGGGCATTGAGGTTGATCGCCACGCGCACGTCGCGGCCCGCGCCGCCGCTACCCGTCTCGATGCGCCCGGCGGAGGTGGGCACGAAGACTTCCGGCCCGCGCTCGCCCACCATATAGCCCCGCCCCGGCGAGACGTTGCCGCCCGTCGCCCGGCCCGGCAGGCCAAGCGCGCCCGAAAGCAGGCCGGGCAGATCGAGCAGTCCGCTTCCTCCGCCGCCGGAACCGCCGCCGAGGATGGCCGAGGCGAGGGTCTGCGCCGCCTGCCCCGCGATGGCGTCCAGCGCGGAGGAGGCGGTGCGCTTGAGGTCGTCGAAGCCGAGGCTGCCCTTGCGGATCGCGCCGGACAGTCCGCGTTCGAGCGCGTCGCCCGCCCGCGTGAAGCCCGACACCAGATCGCCGTCGACGGCGCCGCGCATCTGCGCGATGTCGCGGGTGAAGCCTGCGGTGCTGGCGCGCACTTCCACCAGCAGGCTGTCGATTTCATCGTCCATGATCGTGCTCCATCAGGCGTTGCAGCGTTTGCCGGTCGAACCCGGCCGATGCCGTGTCAGGGCAAAGCAGGCCGAGCGAGGCGGCGAGTTCGGCGGGGGTCGCGTCCCAGAATTCGTGCGGCCGCCAACCCAGCGTGCGGGCGCAAAGGCCGCACAGCGCCAGCGCGGCGGCGGCAAAGGTGTGGTTCACGGCGCGCCTTTCAGAATCTGGGCGAGCAGGGTGCGCAAGGGTGCGGCGCAGGCGGCAAGGCCCTGCGCCGTCACCGCCTCGCCCACGGCCTCGCGGGGGAGGGCTTCGCGGTCGGCCAGGCAGTGCCAGAACAGCGCCGCCATTTCGGCAAGGCGCAGCTCCCCTGCTCCCGCGCGTTCGACCAGCGCGAAGAGGGGACCAAGCTCCTCCTCGGCGGCGACGAGCGCGGTGAAAGTGGGGCGCAGGCGGCGGGGCATGCCGGCGATGGGCAGGCTGGCCTCGCCGCGCAGGGGGTTGGGCCCGCCTGTGTTTTGGCCGGTCATGCCGGGGAGACCTGACCCGAGCTTTCCAGCTGGAGCGTATAGTTGCGCTCCCCGTTGAAATCGCCGGCATAGTCCAGCCTCTGGACGAGGAACCGGCCGCGCAGCCGCTCGCCATCCTCGAAGCTGAGTTCGTAGTCGTCCAGCGTGCCGGACATGGCGTTTGCGCGCACCTGCGCCTCGGCGGTGCTGCCCAGGAAGATGCCCGCCGCGCTGACCAAGACCGAGCGCACCCCCGCGCCCGACAGCAGTTCGCGCCAACCGCCGCTGTCCTTGGAGGTGACGACCACCGCGTCGCCCGTCACCGACATCTGCGTGGTGCGCAGCCCCGCGACGGTCTGGTAGCTGGCGGGCGCGCCGCCGTTGGAGATCTTGAGGAGGAAGGCGCTGCCTTTCTGGGCGGTCATGGCGTGGTTCCTTTGTGAGTGGGGCGAGGGGGCTTCGACAGGCTCAGCCTGAGCGGGGTGAGGGGAATGAGGTGGCCGACGAGGTCCGCTGGTCCTGAGCGGGGTGAGGGGTATGAGAAGGCCTCTGCATTCCGCTCATCCTGAGCTTGTCGAAGGATCAGGCCGCGAGCAGGCGGAAGCGGTATTCGAGCAGGATCGCGCGGCGGCTTTCCCCGCGCTGCTCGGCGCGGGCGCGCAGGAACTGGATCGCGGCGATCTGAAACTTCGGCTGCGTGCGCGGCAGGTTTTCGATGCGCGCCTCGATCGCGGCGACGAGATCGGCGGCCGTATCCGGCGCGTCGCCCCGGCAGTGCAGTTCGAGGGCCACGCGCACTTCGCGGCCCGGTGCGGTCTTGCAGCTCCAGTCGGTGCTGGCGCTGGCGGCGATGGCCAGCCACGGCAGGGTGGTGCGCGAGGGGGCTTCCTCGACTACCGCGTTCAGGCTGGAGACCAGCACCGGGTCGGCGCGGAGCCAGCCGATCAGGGCGGCGCGCAGGGGCATTTCCATTACTTATCCTTTCGCGAAAAGCGGCCAGACCAGCCCGGCGCGGCGCCAGCGGCGTTCATCCCCGCGCGCGCCAAGAAGGCGGGCGGCGGCATGGGCGGCGGCGAGTGTGGCCGCGCGGGCGGCGAGCCGTTTGGCGAGGGCCTCGAACGGGGCGTCGGCCTCGATCATGCCAGCCGCATCCGCCGCCAGGGGCGCCACAGTGCGGCGACCGAGGCGGGCGGCAGCGGCGCGGCGCCGGCGGTGTCACGCTCGCGGTGCTGATGCGCGGCGAGGCGGACCACGCCGTGACGCAGTGTGTCGGGCAGCGCGTCCCAGTCGGCGGTGAGACCGGCGGTGAAGCGCACGGCCACGCGCTTTGCCACGCCTGGCAGCGGCAAGGTCTGGGGCAGGCGCACGAGGCCGGCGCCGTCTGCGTCGAGGTCTGCCTCCCAGCTTGCGGGATCGAGGGGGATGCGGGCGCCGTCTGCGGTCAGGCCCTCGATCGCGGCGATGGCCTGGACCGGGCGGGTCGCAAGGGTGTGCCAGCCGGCGCGGGCGGGAAGCCGTTCCTCGCATGTCGCTTCAAGCGGCAGGGCGCCGATGAACGCCTCGCAGGTTTCCAGCGCGGCGGCGAGCAGGGCGGTAAGCAGCGCGTCATCGCCGCCGGTGGTGATGCCGAGCCACTGCTTGAGCTCGGCAAGCGCCGATGACGGCAGCGCGGCCGGCGTAAGGATGACCCGGTTCATGGGTATCTCCGAATTTGCGGGGGGTGCGAGGGCTTCCTGTCCACCCGGTCATCCCCGCGAGGGCGGGAATGATGAAAAACGGGGAGAGACAGGTCGCAGCAGGCCCGTGGGGGTGCGGATTGAATACGAAATAGGCGCCCGCGCCGCCGGGAGGGGGACGGCGGCGCGGGCTGACGCGGGGAGGGCGCAGGGGATCACCCCCGCCCGCGTTATCCTGCTGGGATCAGGCCTGGATGCGCAGGAGCTTGATCGCGTCGGAATCCAGCACCTGCCCGCCGATCCGCTTCGTCGCGTAGAAGTGGACGAAGGGCTTGTTGGTGAACGGATCGCGCAGGATCGAGGTCGCCGAGCGTTCGGCGATGAGGTAGCCGGCGCGGAAGTTGCCGAAGGCGATCGGGCACACGCCGGCGCCGACATCCGGCATGTCCTCGGCCTCGACCACAGGGTAGCCGAGCAGGCGGTTGGGCTGGCCTTCCATCAGGCCCGGCTGCCACAGGAACGAGCCGTCCGCCGCCTTGAGCTTGCGCACCTGGGCAAGCGTCTTGGAGTTCATCACCCAGCTCGCGCCCTGGCGGTGGCCTGCCTTTAGCGAGTGGACAAGGTCGATCAGCTTGAGTTCCGGGGACGTGTCGAAACCGGTGGCATTGCCCGAGACGAGGTGCTGCAGCGTGCCGAAAGTGCGCGTCGCATCGCCTGCGGTGCTGGTGGCGGCATTGAGGAAGCCGCGCGGCTGGTTGGTGCCCGAACCGCTTACGAAAGCGGCGCCTTCCGCGCGGGCGAATTCCATCGCGATCTCGTCCGCCAGCCAGGTCTGGATGTCGAAGGCGGCATCGTCGAGCATGGCCTGGCTGGCCGCCGGGTTGGCGTAGAGTTCGCCCGAGGGCGGGGCGATCTCGGCGAACGCGGGGGTGGCGGTTTCGGGGCGCAGCGCGGTTTCGCTGACCCAGCCCGAGGCGGTGCCGCTGGTGGTGACCAGCTTGCGATAGCCCGCGCTGCCGGTCTGGACGACCTGCGCGATGGCGCGGATCGGGCTGATGTTTTTGAGCCGGGCCGAGATCAGCGCGTCGATCTCCCGCGGGACGGCATAGCCGCCATCCGCGAGTGCCGCGCCCGAAAGCGACTTCAGTTCCGTTTCGCGGCCCGAGCGCAGGTAGCCCTGCACGAAACTTTTCACTTCGAGGCTGGGGGCTGCACCCGAGGCTTCGATCAGCGGGCGGGAGGCGGCGCGCGAGACGCGGTCGAGCCGGGTCTTCACGTCGTCGACATCGCCGCGCAGTGCCTCGACGGCGGCTTCGGTGGCGTCCTGGCGGGTAACCAGGTCGAACGAGGCGTCCAGCGCCTCGACGGGGGGAGTGGCTTCCATGGGGTATTCACCTTTCGTTGGCGTGGGAAACGGGGGAGGCGGCAAACTCACGCGGTCAGGTGGACGCGCGCTTCGTGCTGCATCGGGTGAGTGACGAGGCTCACCTCGAACAGCTCGATGTCGAGCAGTTCGCGGCCCTGCTGCGTGCGGCGGCTGGCGCGGGCGCGGTAGCCGAAGGAGAGGCCGGTGACGGTCCCCCGCTTCAGCGCCAGCCCGGCCGCGCCGAACGGGTTGTCGATGATGCCAAGGATGCGCAGGCCGCGCGCATCCTCGGCCACGCTGTCGATCCAGCCGATGCGCAGGTCCGCGCGGTGCTGCCACAGCAGCGGCAGCGGATCGCCGCGCTCGGCAAGGGTGCGGGCGAAGGCGCCGGGGCGGATCGTGTCTCGCGCCGCATCGGGCTTGCCGAACAGGGCGGCGTAGCCGGCGAACCTCAGCGTCCGCTCATCCTGAGCTTGCCCGAGGATCATCGCAGCAGTTCCGTGGCGCCGAGGCGCACCGTCAGGCCCAGCAGCAGCAGCGCCAGCGCGCCGCGCACGATCCAGCTTACCACCGCCCTGCGCGCGCTCGACTTCGCATCGCGCCAGGCGCGGAGCAGTTCGCGCAGTTCGCCCATGTCCTGCAGCGCGGTCTCGTCGTCCAGACCGATGCGGGCGAGCATCCGCTGCGCGCCCAGTTCGCTGGCCTCCTCCACCACCGCGCGCAAGGTGACGAGATCACCGCCCTGCGCGCTCGCCTGGGCGAGCAGACCCGCCAGCCTGTCATTGGAGTTCATGATTTGTTCTCCTGATTGATTGCGCGCGGAGGCAGGCCCAGCAGGCCGCGCTTTTCCGTATCGTCGAGGAAATCGGCGGCGTTGACCTGCGACCACAGCTGCTCGCGGTCCTCCGCCAGCGCGGGGACACGGTCGAGGTCGACGGCCAGCGCGGCATCCGGGAACCACGGCGCCAGACCTTCACCGATCGCGGCGAGCAGCTTGGCGGCGAGCGGCAGCAGGGTCAGCCGCCACAGCGCGCGGTTGGCCTCGCGGTAATTGTTGTAGGTCGCATCGCCGGGCAGCCCCAGCAGCATCGGCGGCACCCCGAAAGCCAGCGCGATGTCGCGCGCGGCGGCGGCCTTGAGCGTTGCGAAATCCATGTCGGCGGGGGTCATCGCCATCGCCTGCCACGTCAGCCCGCCCTCCAGCAGCATCGGGCGGCCCGCGTTGGCCGTGCCCGAATAGGCGGTGGTCAGCTCGGCTTTCAGGCGGTCGAACTGGTCGGCGGTCAGCCCCGCGCCGTCGCCCCCTTCGTAGACCAGCGCGCCCGAAGGCCGCGCCGCGTTTTCCAGCAGCTGACGGTTCCAGATCGACGCGGCATTGTGCGTGGCGATCGCCTCGTCGGCAGCGCAAAGGCAGCCCGCGCCGTAGTGATCGTCGCCCGGATGGAAGTGGCGTATGTGGATCACATTGGGCGAGGCGTCCTCGTCCAGCAGCGGGATCGACAGGCGCTTGCCCGCAACCTCATAAGCGAAGGCGGCTGGCCAGCCGTCGTCCCCGGCGATGACGCTGATCCGCTCGGGCCGCAGGGCATAGAGTTCGACCGGCCGTCCCCGCGCGTCCTTCAGCACCTGCACATAGGCGTTGCCATGAAGCAGCAGGTGCGAGGCCAGCGTCTCCAGCAGCGACTGCCCGGCGCTGGTATCGGTGACGAGCGCGGCAAGCGCCGGGTCCGCAGGCTTCAGCGGCGCGCCGCCGATACCCTCGGCGACAAGACGCACGGCACGCTGGGCAACCGGGTTTTCCAGATAGGCGCGGCGGACGGCGTGGTTGTACTCGAACGGAACACGCCCGGCAGCGGTTTCGGCGAAGAACCAGGGCGAGGCGCTGCCGCGCGCGAGTGGCACGCGGGTGCTCTCGCCCTTGAAGGCGGCGATGAGGGTTTCGAGGAAGGACATGGGATTCCTTTCGGGGGGAGGGGATCGGAGGAAGAGGGAAGACCCAGATCTTCCCTTCAGGCTATCCTTACGCGCGGCTCCAAAGCCTTCCCGAGCATCAGCTCGGTCAAAGCCCAGACCAGAGCGTCCGCCCGGTCCGGCGACCGGCCCGGACCTTGATAGGCCCCGCCCGCGACCAGCCCGCACAGTTCGTCCTCCAGCGCGGGAAACGTCCCGGCATGGTGTACCCGGCCTGCTTCGTAAAGCGCGGCGACCGGCTCTGCGCGGGCGACCTTGCCTCGGCTGGCGTGGACCAGTTTCAGCGGCAACGACAACTGCGCCGCCCGCAGAACCGAGCCGACCATCGCGCCGCCCTGGTTGGCTTCGGCAACGACGCGGTCGGCGTTCCAGACCTGCGCGGCGTTCGCCACTGCGCGGGCCCAGCGTTCGGGGCTGGCCTTTTCCACCGAGGCGTCGGCCAGCACATGGGCCGAGCCTTCGGCGGTGAGACCGGCGACCACGATCCCGCAGGCATCGCCTGAGGCGGAGGCCGGGGGGTCCACCGCCACGACCACGCGGGTCAGTTCCGGCGGCGCTGTGTCCTCGCGGCAGGTTTCCAGCAGGGCGCGGGTCCACAGGGCGCCTTCGATGTCGGCGACGAGTTCTCCGTCCAGTTCCTGCCGGCCCAGCAGCGACCGGCCGAAGCTGCGGCGGATGTCGTTCACGAAGCGGGCGGGCAGATTGTCGCGGTTGTCTTCGGTGCTGCCTCGGGTGATGACGATATCCTCCGCCGGTTCGGCCATGAGGCGTGTGACCAGGGGCACGGCGCGCGGGGTGGTGGTGGCAAGCGCGCGCGGCCTTTCGCCCAGGCGCAGGCCAAGCAGGAGGTTGTCCCAGGCCCGCGTCGCGCGGGCGGAGGCGTTGTCCCACTTGGCGACTTCATCGCACCACGCATGGCTGTGCTGGGGGCCGCGCAGGGTTTCGGGTTCGAGCGCCGAGTAGATCGTGGCCTGCGCGCCGTTTGCCCATGAGATCCGGCGCAGCGAGGGTTCGAAGCGCGGCCTTTGGCGTTCCGGCCCGACCGAGAGCAGGCCGCTTTCGCCTTCGACCATCACCGCGCGCACTTCGGGCAGGGTGGCGCCGACGAGGGCGATGCGGGCATCGGGATCGGCCTTGGCGAGCGCGCGCACCCATTCGGCGCCCGCGCGGGTCTTGCCGAAGCCGCGGCCCGCCATGATAAGCCAGGTGCGCCAGTCTCCGGGCGGGGGCAGCTGCTGCGGGCGTGCCCAGAGCTGCCAGTGGGTGAGCAGTTCGTCGCGTTCCTTGTCGTTGAAGGTGTTCATCTTGCGGCGCCGTTCGGCGGGGGGCAGCGATTCGAGGATCGCCAGGTGTTCACTTATCATCGGTCGCCGGCGCTCCTTCTACCAGGGACGGCAGCTGCGGCCGGGGCGCGGCGAGGCGGCGTTCGCGCATCTTTTCGATCTTGGCGTTGATGGCGTCGAGGATCGCGTCGGAGTTGCGGTTTTCGATGACCGCGCGCTGGCGGGCCGCCGTTTCGCGGTGGGCGACGAGCAGACGCAGGGCGGTGGCGTTGTCGAACACGCGGGTGCCGCGTTTGGAGCCGGGGGCGGGTTTCACTTCGCCTTCGCGCAGGCGGTGAAGCAGGTTCAGCTCCAGCAGGTCATATCCCTCGCACAGGGCTTCCTGCCATTCGCGGTAGAACACCGGATCGGCGCGGCGCAGTTCGTAGACGCGCGCGGTGTTGGTCCCGGCCTTGCGGGCCGAGGCCGCCACGTTCGAGGTAGCGGCGAGTTCGGCGAGGAACGGCCCGCGCCAGACGCGCGCAGGCACGGCTTTCTCGGCGGCAGGCGCGCGCCGACGATCAGGACTCTGGTCCGCCATCTTGCTGTCCGTTTCGATTGCTGGAGGGGGGAACTACGCCGAAGCCGCCGGAGCGTTCGGTGTTTTGCAATGTTCCTGATATGTACCCAATCAGCATGATGATGTCAACTAGAAATAACCAAATAGGTTTTTCAAATGACGCCGCCGTCCCCTCGCCGTCTCCTTGCCTGCCCCTTGCCGCGATGCAGCGCGGGCCTTAAACGGAGCCGCGTTGGGGCGTGATGCCTTGGGGGAAACTTATGCTGCGCCGCCTCTACGACTGGACCATGGCCAAGGCGGCGCACCGCCATGCAGAGTGGTGGCTGGCCGCCTTCGCCTTCATGGAGGCAAGTTTCTTCCCGGTGCCGCCGCATCCCCTGCTGGGGCTGATGTGCCTGGCCGAACCGAAGAAGGCGATTCGCTTTGCCGCTTTCGCCACGCTCGGGTCGGTCGCGGGCGGGTTGCTCGGCTATGCGATCGGGCACTTTGCCTATGCCGCATTCGGCGAGGCGATGCTGCAGGCGCTGGGGCTGGCGGACAGCTTCCCCAAGGCCGCGTGCTATCTGCGCGATTACGGCGCCGAGATCATCATCGTGAAGGGCGCGACGCCGATCCCCTTCAAGCTGCTGACGATCACGGCAGGGTTCATCGGCATGAACCTGTGGGTCTTCATCGGCGCTTCGATCGTGTCGCGCTCGATCAGCTTCATGATCGTGGGCGTGCTGTTCCGCCTGTTCGGCGCACCGATCAAGGCGGTGATCGACAAGCATCTGGGCAAGGTGACCATCGCCTTCGTGGTGCTGATCGTCGCTGGTTTCCTCGCGGTGACGATGCTGGGCGGCGGCGGCGGCAAGACCAGCGAGAAGTGCGCCTCGGTCGCAGCGACGACAGCCGCCTGAGCGGCCTGGCCCCGGCGGGGTCACGGAATCCGGTTGCCTGCACAGGCGCTTGACTGCCGTAATCGATATGTCATCCTCCTCGGGATGCGCCGCACCATGGGGCATATTGCTCCATCCGCCATCCGGCCCTGCGGCGCCGGAAGGAGGACTATGGCTGGTCGACCGGAAGCATCATCGATCCAGGACGCGGCGCGGGGTTTGCAAAGCTCCCCGGATTTCCTCAGACAGCTTGCGGGTTACGGCCTGACCACGATCGAGGTGCATTACTTCCTGCCCGACCATCCCCGGCTTCTGCAGCTTTTCGCGTTCCAGCAATACGATGTCGCCCCGCGCTTTCCGGTGCTGCGCGATTTCCTCGAGTTCTGGGGGCGCGAGATCGAGGGACCGCTCCATTCGGTGCGGATCGCCCACAATCACCTGATCGGGCCGCAGGAATGGCGCGCGGTGGACGGGATCATTTCGATCCACTGAAGGCACGGCTGAGCGCGCCGGGCTGGAACTGGTAGGGCGACGCGGTCTTTTCCCTGACATCGATCGGGGCGATGCTGGGCGCCGATTGCCATCGCCATCTCCAAGGAACCCGCACCATGTCCAAGATCGTCGTCGTCGTCGGCAGCCTTCGCGCCGAATCCTTCAACCGTCAGGTCGCCGAGGCGCTGACCCGGCTACCCGCCGCGCAGGGCCATGCGTTCACTTTCGCCGACATCGGTTCGCTGCCGCTCTACGATCAGGACGATGACGCGGATCAGGCGGACAGCGTGAAGGCGCTCAAGGCGCTGGTGTCCGGTTCGGACGGCGTGCTGTTCGTGACGGCGGAGTACAACCGCTCGATCCCCGGCGTCCTCAAGAACGCCATCGACCACGCATCGCGGCCTTACGGGCAGAGCGCCTGGGCCGGAAAGCCGGCGGGCGTCATCGGAGTATCGGTGGGCGCGATCGGTACGGCACTGTCGCAGCAGCACCTGCGTAACGTGCTGGCCTATCTCGACATGCCGACACTGGGCGCGCCCGAGGCGTTCCTGCAATGGAAGGACGGCCTGCTGAACCCCGACGGCACTGTGGGCGAGGCTTCGGAGAAGTTCCTCGGCGGCTGGCTGGAGGCATTCCTGGCTCTGGTCGAGACGCACTCCGGCCAGGGCTGATTAGCGCGCGGCCTGCCGTTTTCGCGCTTCTGCCAGTGCAGCCTCGAACACCGGCCGGATCGCCGCGTAGCCGGCGGGGGCAAGGTGGATGCCATCGTCCATCAACATACCCCCGCGCGGGCTTCCGTCGGGCCGGGCGAGGGCGGCGTGATAGTCTGCCAGCACTACGCCGGGCGTAGCCAGCGCGCGCAGGCGGGTGTTGAGGCGGACGATCTGCGGCGCCGGGTCGTTCGCGCGCAGCCATGACGAGGCGCGCATAGGCGGGATCGTGCCGAGAATGACGGTCTGCCCGTGCACCCGCGCCAGCTCGATCATGTCCAGCATGTTGTCGGTGTAGCGCGTAGCGGTGAAGGGTCCGGCATAACCGGCGATGTCGTTGCTGCCGACCAGCAGGTGGATGATGCGCGGGCGCAGTGAAAGCGCGTCCTGCCGGAAGCGCAGCAGCACTTTCTCGCTGGTCTGGCCGCCGATGCCGCGCATTGCGATTGGGGGGGCGATAGCGGGATCGTGTGCGGGCCAGGCTGCGGTGAGCGAATCGCCGATCATGACCACTTCGGGCCGGATGCCGGAGGCGATCAGGCGCTGGTTTTCGGCTCGGTAGCCGCAGAGCCAGCCCCAGTCGTCGGCGGCGCGGCCGGTGATGGTCAGGCCGTCGGCGGTGCAGGGCTGGTCGGTCAGGCCGATCTGGCTCATCCGCCGGTAGCCCTGCCAGGCGAAGACGCCCGCATAGACCAGCAGGCCCGCAACGAGGGCGACGATCACCACCCGCAGGCGGACGATCATCGCCCCGCGCAGGCGGCTGACGACCGCCCCGTGCAGGCGGCTGACAACCGCCCCGCGCTGCATGGTCAGCCCAGGATGCCTGCTGTCTTTCCGGCGCGGATGAACATGCCGATGATCTGCTGGACCTGCTCGGCCGAATGTTCGGCGCAGAGCGAGCAGCGCAGCAGGGTCATGTTCGCGGGGGTTGCCGGCGGGCGGGCGAGGTTCACGTAAAGACCCTCGTGCAGCAGGGCCTCCCACATCATCGCGCCGCGTTCCAGATCGGGCATGATAACCGCGATGATCGCGCTCTGCGGGCTGTCGGTGCCGAGCTGGAAGCCGGCGTCCGTCAGGCCCTTGTGCAGGGTGCGCGAGCTTTCCCACAAGTGGGCGCGCTTGTCGGCAGCGTTCATCAGCTTGCGGATCGAGGTAGCGGCAGTGGCGACCACGCTGGGCGGCAGGCTGGCGGTGAACACGTAAGGGCGGCAGACCAGGCGCATGATCTCGAACTTGGGATGGTTCGAGACGCAGAAGCCGCCGACTGTGCCGACCGACTTGGAGAACGTGCCGATCACGAAATCGACGTCGTCCAGGCAGCCCTGGTCCTCGGCCACGCCGCGTCCGTTGGGGCCGATGAAGCCCATCGAGTGCGCCTCGTCCACCAGCACCATGGCGCCGTACTTCTTGGCGATGGCGATCATTTCCTTGAGCGGGGCGATATCGCCCAGCATCGAGTAGACGCCTTCGAGGATGACCAGCTTGCCCGCGCCTTCGGGAATGCGCTTGAGGCGCTTTTCCATGGCTTCGATATCGTTGTGCTTGAAGGGCACCACTTCGGCGTCGCCCATCTTGCAGCCGTCCCAGATGGAAGCGTGGCTGTCGATGTCGAGGATGATGTAGTCGCCCTTGCCGGCGATGGTGGAGATGATCCCCAGGTTCGCCTGGTAGCCGGTGGAGAACACCATCGCATGATCCATGGCGTAGAAGTCGCAAAGCGCTGCTTCGACCGCACGGTGGCCGGCATAGGTTCCGTTGAGAACCCGGCTGCCGGTGGTGCCGGCGCCGAAATCGTCGAGCGCCTGCTTGCCCGCCGCGATCACGTCGGGGTCGAAGGTCATGCCCATGTAGTTGTAGGTGCCGAGCAGGATCGTTTCGCGGCCATTGCACAGGGCGACGGTGGGCGAGATCACCTTTTCCATCACGAGGCCGAACGGATCGGTCACGCCGGTGGAAAGCAGGTTTTCGCGCATCTGGATCAGCGGGTCGAACTTGCTGAACAGATCCTTCTCTCCGCCGATGACGGTTTCGGGCTGGTCGGGCTGGTTCACGGCATCGGTCATCTGGCGCTCAACCCTTGATCTTGACGACGGCGTCGACAAGCTGGCCGTAGGTTTCGATCTCGGCCTGGGCGTTCATCGAGATGATGATGTCGAATTCGTCCTCGATGGCGGCGACGAAGTCCATCACCGTCAGGCTGTCGAATTCCAGATCGTCGGTGAAGCGGGTGGCGTCGGCGATGGCGACGCCCTTCTTGTTGAAGGGCTCGATCAGCGCGGCGATGCGGGCCGAGGTCTCTGCGCGGTCCATGAGGGTATCTCCGAAAGGGTCTTGGCGGCGCTTTGGCCGCGAATTGCGGCGCAAAAGCGGCGCGGGTGTGTCATGTCAAGCGATGTGTATCAGAGAAGCGCCCGAACCGCCTGCATGAACGGGCCGATCGAAACCGGCTTGGCCAGGTATCCTTCGGCCCCGGCTTCGCGGATGCGTTCCTCGTCGCCCTTGCCGGCATAGGCGGTGACGGCCAGGATCGGGATCGAGCGCAGGACCGGATCTTTCTTGGCCGCCTCGATCAGGTCCAGCCCTGAAACGTTGGGAAGCTGGATGTCCATGATGACCAGATTGGGCACGAACTGGCGCGCGCGGTCGAGCGCGTCCAGCCCGTCGCCGACCGGCTCCACTGCGTAGCCCTGGCTGCGAAGCACGTCGCAAAAGAGCTTCCGGTTGAGATCGTTGTCCTCGACAACGAGGATTCGCTTTGCCATTCGACGCCCTGATGACCATCTGGAGGTAACATATCCCTGTCATGGGCCATGCCAGAGTTCGCCCCCCGTCTATTCCAAGCAAGCGAGACTGACAATTCTTCGAGAACCGCCATCCCCCGCAAGTGATCCTCACGCCCTGGCCCTCAACGCGCTGGGCTGGGTGCTGGGCGATGATTCGCGCGCCGAGCGGTTCCTGTCGCTGACCGGCCTGACGCCCGAGGAACTGCGTGCCTCGCTGGGCGAGCCGACCACTCTTGCGGCGGTGCTGGAATTTCTGTGCCAGCACGAGCCTGACCTGCTGGGCGCCGCCGATGCGCTGGGCGTTTCGCCGCAGACGCTGGTCGCCGCGCGCGAAAGGCTGGGCGCATGAGCGAGAATACCGGCCGGCCGCTGCTCATCACCGACTGCGATGAAGTGCTGCTGCACATGATAAAGCACTTTCGCGACTGGCTGGCCGAGGAAGAGGGCGTCGAATTCGACCTCACCGGCGGCGAATTCTACAAGTCGATGCGCCGCATCGGCGTCGATGCTCCGCTGGAACAGGCGGAGATGTGGGCGCTGCTGAACGGCTTCTTCGATACCCAGATGTACCGGCAGACCGCGATCGAAGGCGCGGTGGATGCCATCGCCGCGATTCGCGAACATGCCGACGTGGTGGTCCTCACCAACCTGATGGACTTCCGGCGCGAGGCGCGCGTGGCGCAGCTTCTGGAGCATGGCATGGACCTGCGGGTATTCACGAACCAGGGTCCGAAGGGGCCGGCGCTGCAAGCCATCCTGGACGAGTACAAGCCCAGCCGCGCCGTGTTCATCGACGATCTGTCGCAGCACCACGGCTCGGTTTTCGAAACGTCGCCCGCAGTGCGGCGCCTGCATCTTTGCGGCGAGCCGCAGATTGCTCCCAACATCAAGTGCGCTCTCCAGCTCGGCCATGCCCATGCGCGGATCGACGACTGGGCCAGCGCGCTCCCCTGGCTGCTTGACAGCCTGACCACTGAAGAAAAGGATGTGTAATCCCATGAGTGACATCGACACCCGCCTGAACGACCTTGGCCTGACCCTGCCCGCAGCGGCGGCGCCGGTCGCGGCTTACGTGCCGGTCGTCGTCGCGGGCGGGATCGCCCACGTTTCCGGGCAGCTGCCCTTCGTCGAGGGCAAGCTGGTCACCGGCCGTCTGGGCGAGGGCGTCTCGATCGAAGCCGGCACCGAAGCGGCGCAGGCCTGCGCGGTGATGATCCTGGCGCAGCTGAAAGCGGCGCTCGGCTCGCTCGACCGCGTGGAGCGGATCGTGAAGCTGGGCGTGTTCATCAATTCCACCAGCGATTTCACCGATCAGCCCAAGGTCGCCAATGGCGCCTCGGAACTGATGGTGGCGGTCTTTGGCGAGGCGGGCAAGCATGCGCGCAGCGCTGTGGGCGTCCCCGTCCTGCCTCTGGGCGCCGCTGTCGAAGTGGACGCCATCGTTGCCGTTCGCCCTGCTTGACCGCTGGGCTTCGCCTGTACCCGATCCGCGCAAGGTCGCGTGGATCGGGGCGCAGGACTATGCCCATCGCGGACTGCATGGAAGCGGCGTGCCGGAAAACTCGCGCGCGGCCTTTGCAAAGGCCATCGCGCAGGGACACGGCATCGAACTGGACGTGCAGCGTTCCAGCGACGGGCAGGCTGTGGTCTTCCACGACGATGCGCTTGACCGCCTGACCGCAGAGGCCGGCCCGGTCGTCCGGCGCAGCGCCGCCCAGCTTGGCGCCATCGCGCTTGGCGGAACCGCCGAGACCATTCCTACATTGCGGCAGGTGCTCGCCCAGATCGCCGGCAAGGTGCCGGTGCTGATCGAGGTGAAGTCGGACCGCCAGACCCGCATCGCCGCGCTGTGCCTCAGCGTGCGCCGGGTGCTGGAAGGCTACACCGGCCAGCATGCGGTGATGAGCTTCGACCCGCGCGTGGCGCGCTGGTACTGGCGCAATTCGCCGCATACCGTGCGCGGCCTTATCGTCTCCGAGGGTGAGGACCGCGCGCTTCCCGGCAAGCTGCGCCGCCGCCTGTCGCTGTGGCACGCGCGGCCCGATTTCCTCGCTTACGACGTGCGCGACCTGCCCAGCAGCTTTGCCGCCGCCCAGCGCCGCCGGGGTCTTCCGGTGGCGACCTGGACCGTGCGCGAGGCCGAACACGACGAGCGCGCCGAGGCTTATGCCGATGCCGCGATCTTCGAGACGGGCGAGGGCCAGAAAGAGTCTGCCGGGAGCGAGGCGCAGGCGTGAGCGATGACCGCGCCTCGCAAGGCAGCTTCACGGCAAGGCTGCTCGGCTCGGTCGGCGAACTGCCTGCGGGCGAGTGGGATGCGCTGACGGACGGGACCAACCCCTTCGTCTCCCACGCTTTCCTCACCGCGATGGAGCAATCGCGCAGCGTCGGCGCCCGCAGCGGCTGGACCCCGGTGCCGATCGTGATCGACGGGCCCGACGGCCGCCTTGCCGCCGCGCTCCCCGCCTATCTCAAGGACCATTCCCAGGGCGAATACGTGTTCGACCATGCCTGGGCCGATGCCTGGCACCGGGCGGGCGGGGCGTACTATCCCAAGCTGCAGATCGCGGTGCCCTTCACGCCCGCGACCGGCCCGCGCCTGCTGACCCCGCATCCCGAACTCGCGCCGGCGCTGCTGCGCGCGGCGGAAACGCTGTGCCGCGAAAACGGCCTGTCGTCCGCCCATGCGACCTTCATCGAGCCGGAGCAGGTATCGGCGTTCGAGGACGCGGGCTGGCTGATGCGCGAGGACATCCAGTTCCACTGGGAGAACCGCGGCTACGCCAGCTTCGACGATTTCCTCGAGGCGCTGTCCTCTCGCAAACGCAAGGATCTGCGCAAGGAGCGCGCGAAGGCGCAGGAAGGCGTGGAGATTCGCAGCTTCACCGGCGCCGCGATCGAGGAAGCGCACTGGGATGCGTTCTGGGATTTCTACCAGGACACCGGCGCGCGCAAATGGGGCCGACCCTACCTGACCCGCGAAGCGTTCAGCGTGCTGGGCCAGACGATGGCGGACAAGGTGCTGCTGGTCGTGGCCTTCATCGAAGGCGAAGCGGTGGCCGGCGCGCTCAACTTCATCGGCGGCGAGGCGCTCTACGGCCGGTACTGGGGCGCGCGGATCGACAAGCCGTTCCTGCACTTCGAGCTGTGCTACTATCAGGCCATCGACGCCGCCATCGCGCTGGGCCTGGCCCGCGTCGAGGCGGGGGCACAGGGCGGGCACAAGCTGGCGCGGGGCTATGAACCGGTGCGCACGGTTTCCGCGCACTACATCGTCCATGAAGGGCTTCGCGCCGCGATCGCCGATTACCTCGAGCAGGAACGCGCCGGCATCGCGCTCGACCAGATGTCGCTCGGGGCGCACTCACCCTTTCGCAAGGGCGAGGATTGACGAGGGAGAACTGGCGGCTCAGGCGGCCTTGCGCATCGACGCGGACAGCCACTGGCGGGCGCGGCGCTGGGCTTCGGCGATTTCGCTGGCGGTCATGTCGTCGGACACTTCGGCGCGGCAGGCGGCTGCATCTTCATGGCCGGCGACGGCGGCAAGGTTGAACCACTTGTGTGCTTCGATCAGATCGCAGTCCACGCCGTGGCTACCGGTCGAGTAGGCAACGCCGAGGTCGAAGTACGCCGAGCTGTCGCCCTGCGCCGCAGCGGCAAGCGCCTGTGCGATCATCATGTCGCCGGCTGCGAAGTCCTTGGCGGCCAGCGGAGCGGCAGCGGTTTGATTAATCCAGACAGTTTCCATCGTAGGCCCCTGATTCGTTCAATCGATGCAATTCCCTGCAATCGATGACGTGAAACTGGATGATTCGCCCGAAGATATAGTTAACGCGGCCCCCGAGACCCTCCTTTATGCGTGTGGCACCTGTCCCACCCCGGAACTTCATTAAGAATTGTGTGGAGGATCGATTATATCCGCTTGTGCAGGGATTTTTGCGGAACTATAGGCCCCGGAACCGCGGATCGTTGTTGGGTTACCGGGAAAAACCCGGGGCTGCAGGGCGTTAGCGATCCGATGGAGACACCTGCGGAGTTTCTCTGGATGGCAACGGCCCTAGTTGACGAAATCGATGTTCTGGCAAAAGCAAAGCGCGCGATAGGCGGCGCTTATATTTCAGCCCCTGACGAAGTTTACATGAACGATGCGCAGCAGGATTATTTCCGCAAGCTGCTGATGGCCTGGAAGCGCTCGATCCTCGAAGCGTCTGCCGGAACCTTGCAGCAGTTGCAGGATGGTCCGATCCGCGATGCCGATCTCAACGACCGTGCGTCGAGCGAGACCGACTGGGGGATCGAACTGCGCACCCGCGACCGCCAGCGCAAGCTGATCGCCAAGATCGATTCGGCCATGCGCCGCATCGAAGAAGGCGAATACGGCTATTGCGAAGTCACTGGCGAGCCGATCGGCCTTGGCCGCCTGGAAGCACGCCCCATCGCGACGATGACGGTAGAAGCCCAGGAAGCCCACGAGCGCCGCGAGAAAGTATCGCGCGACGACTGAAACTTCGGTTTCGAACCCGGCCGCAGGGTTAGCCTCGGCCGGGTTATTAAGCCTTTGTTTGCCATTGTCGGCTAGGAATAGAGGCTGAGGCGCGCTATTTTGCGTGCGCCGGTCGCAGTCGACCTGGCCGCAGGCAAAGCGCAATCGAACGCCGGACGGAGCGCATGAACGAAGGTGAAAATCGGCAGATCGCGCGCGACAGCCTGTTCCTCATGGCTGACTTGCGCGTCGACGGACTTGACGGAGAATTCCGCATCAAGGTCCGCAACCTGTCCGCCGGGGGCATGATGGGCGAAGGAACCGTGCGCGTCGTGCGCGGCACCGTCGTTCAGGTCAGCATCCGCAACATCGGCTGGATCGAAGGATCGGTCGCCTGGGTGCAGGACAGCCGGTTCGGCGTGGCCTTTGCCAGCGATATCGATCCGCGCCTGGCCCGCGCCCCGGTCGGCAAGTCCGAAGACCCGACGCCAGAATTCATGCGCAACCACGAAGCGCGGATGGCCAGCAGCGCGGTTCTGCGCAAGATCTGATCCGACCACGGGAAATTTCCCGATCCGCCATTTGCGGGGCGGGCGAAATGGACTACTCGGTGCGGTATGCTGACCAAGCGCCCTGCATTGCGGCTTATGGCCGTTCTGGCCGGGCTCTCGCTCGTCTCCTGCAGTTCCTATGACAATTCGGCCTTCGGCGTCGCCGTCGTGGGCAGCGCCGAGGACCCGTTCGCGCACGACACGCACTTGGCCGCCGCCGGCCAACTGGTGCGGGCGGCGACGGTGGAGGGCCTTGTCGCCTTCGACGAGGCAGGACGGGTCATCCCGGCTCTGGCCGACCGCTGGATCGTCACTGACGACGGGCAGAGCTACATTTTCCGCCTGCGTGAGGGGAGTTGGGAAAACGGCGACCCGCTGACCGCCGAATCGGCGCGCAAGGCGATCCGCGCCGCGCTTAAGACGCTGGACAATACACCGCTGGCGCTCGACCTGGGCGGCATCGAGGAAATCCGGGCCATGGCGGGGCGCGTGATCGAAATCCGTCTCAACCGCCCGATGCCCTATCTGCTGCAACTGCTCGCACAGCCCGAACTGGGTTTGGAGCATGGGAACAAGGGCGGCGGTTCGATGACCATCGCGCGCAGCGGCAAGCTGGCCGCGCTCACCCCCATCGAACCTTCGCGGCTGGGCCTGCCGGGGATCGAGAATTGGGCCGAACGCACTCGCAAGATTCAGCTTCGTGCCCTGCCGGGGCCCGCTGCCGTCGCCGCGTTCAACGACGGTGAGGTCGATCTCGTGCTTGGCGGGCGCATCCAGGACTTCATGCTGACCCGCTCGGTGGGCATCCTGCGCGGTACTATCCAGATCGACCCCGTGGTCGGCCTGTTCGGCCTTCAGGTGATGACCGACAAGGGGTTCCTGGCCGTGCCGGCCAACCGCGAGGCGCTGGCCATGGCGATCGACCGGCCTGCGCTGATCGCACCTTTCGGCGTGGGCGGCTGGTCGCCGACGACGCGGATCGTCACGCCCAGCCTCGACGGTGATCTGGGCACCATCGGCGAGCGCTGGGCAGAACAGTCGCTGGAGGATCGCCGCGCGGTGGCGGCAGCCCGCGTCCGCGCCTGGCGTCCGCTGGCGGGCGCCAAGGTTCCGGCCGATGCCGGGCCTGTGCGCCTGCACGCATGGTTGCCGGAGGGCGGGGGATCGCAGCTGCTGTTCAATCGCCTCCTTGCCGATTTTGCGACCATCGGCGTCAAACTGGAGCGTGCACCCGAAGCGGACGGCGCCGACCTTGCGCTGGTCGACGATGTGGCGCGGTATCCCCGCGCTGCGTGGTATCTCAACCGGCTCTCATGCAGGGACGGGCGGGGACTGTGCTCCCAGGATGCGGATGCCCGCATTGCCGAGGCGGCGAATGCGGTAAACCCGGTGCAGCGAGCGGCGCTGCTGACCGAGGCCGAGGCTGAACTTACCGCCAGCAACGTGTTCATTCCTTTCGGCACGCCGATCCGCTGGTCGCTGGTGCGCGGCAGCGTGGATGGCTTTGCGGCGAATGCATGGGGATGGCATCCCTTGATGCCCCTGTCCTGGCTCCCCAAATAGGGTTCGCGGCTTTGGTGGCCGCGGCTCGATGAGAGGCAATGCGTTGGTCACAGGACCTCAATCCACCCCCCGATCCGCCAAGCGGATGGAGTTCGACCTTCCGCTCGGCAACGACCCCGTTGCCATCCGCCGCCGTGTGGAGACGCTGGAGCATGTGCTGGAGCGTGCCTTCACCGTGCCGGGCATCAACCGGCAGGTCGGCCTTGATGCCGTGGTCGGGCTGGTGCCGATCGCCGGTGACCTGATCGCGGGCGCGCTGGGTCTCTATCTCGTGTGGGAGGCGCGCAATCTGGGCATGTCGAAGTGGCAGCTGGCGCGCATGACCGCCAATGTCGGGTTCGACACAGTGCTGGGCGCGATCCCCGTGGCGGGCGACCTGTTCGACTTCCTGTTCCGCTCGAACAGCCGCAATCTCAAGATCATCCGCAAGCATCTCGACAAGCATCACCCGCATACCCGGGTGATCGACGCCTGACGCTTTCGCGCGGGCGCGCTCCCGGCTATGGGTGGGCGATGAAAAAGGCCCGCCTGATCTCCCTCAGCCTGATTCCGGCTCTGCTGGCGCTGGGCGGCTGTTCCAAGCCCGATACCGCGCCGGGCCCGGGCGGCGTCACCATGGGCGAGGCGCGCGCGCTCGACGAAGCCGCTGCGATGCTGGATGAGCGCAGGCCACCGTCCGCAGCGCTCCAGCCCTCGGCTCCCAAAGACGCGAAGGCGCCCTGAAGATCAGTCGAAGCTGACCTTGCCGCGCCCGGCCTTTACCGAGCCGCGCAGCTTCTTGCCCTTGATCCGCTGTTCCTTGCCGATCCGGTTAAGGCGGCTTTTCGCACGCTTTTCCGGGAATTTGTGGGCTTCGGTAAGAAGCTCCACCATGCGTTCGCGGGCATCGGCGCGGTTGGCTTCCTGGGTGCGGAAGCGGCGCGCGGTGAAGACCAGTTCGCCGCGCAGGGTCATGCGGCTGCCGGCCAGTTCCTTAAGCCGCGCGAACACCTCGGGGCTGAGGCGCAGGGCATAGCAGTCCAGCCGCAGCTGGCAGGCGGTCGCCACTTTATTGACGTTCTGCCCGCCCGGCCCGGTCGAGGCGATGAAGCTCTCGGTCGCGAGCGCCTGCGCGCGGTCTATGACCTCATTCATCCGGCTCGTCATCCGGCGCCGCTTCGGGCGTGAAGCCCAGCGCCACGAAGTCTGCGGGCATGGGGGCAACCGCCACGATCGGCGCCTTGTCGCCGCCGCGCGGCACGGTGAGGCCGGCGGCGTGCAGCATCGTGCGGCGCGCGCCGTGCGGGGTGTCGGCGCCGTCGCCGTAGATCGGATCGCCCAGCAGCGCGAAGCCCAGGCCCGATGCCGCATGGACGCGGATCTGGTGGGTACGGCCGGTTTCCGGGCGGAACTCCACCAGCGTCAGGCCACCTTGCACTTCCAGCTTGCGCCAGTGCGTGACCGAGGGCTTGCCCTTGCGCGCCGGGATCATCCGCCAGCCTTCGGTGATCGAGCTGATCTTGGACAATGCCAGGTCGATCGTACCCTCATCGTCCGCGAATTCACCCGCGACCACGCCGAGGTAGCGCTTTTCCACCGTGCGCTCCTCGAAGGCGGCGGAATAGCGCTTGAGCGCCTTGGGATTGCGGGCCAGCAGCAGGCAGCCCGAAGTGTCGCGGTCCAGCCGGTGGACGGGGAAAGGCTGGCGCTGGAAGCCCAGCTTCAGCTCGTCGAGCCGGTCTTCGAGGCAGGGCCCGCCTGCGCGCGGCTGATCGAGCGGCAGGCCGCCGGGCTTGTCGATGACGAGCGCCTCGCCGTCCTCGAAGAGGATGTCCAGTTCCATTGTACGTCTTTTTCCAAATGCGTCGCCCCGAAGCATTCGCCGGGCCGTTGGCGCTTCTTTAGGCGCAACCTCGCTTCAAGTCGAACCCTGCGGCTCCCGGGGGGAGGATCAGGCCACGGCTTCGGCGATGCGCCTGCAGGCTTCGACCAGCTTGGCCTCGTCGGCAGCAAAGCTGATGCGGAAGCCATCGCGGTGACCGAAGGCGGAGGCGGGCACGATGGCGACGCCGTGGTCGAGCAGGTGCAGCGCCAGTTTCGCGTCGTCGCCGAAGCGCTCCATCAACGGGGCCGCATCGACCATGCAATAGAACGCACCGTCAGGCGTAGGGGTCGAGAGGCCGGGGATCGCGTTGATCGCCCCGACCACCAGATTGCGCCGGGCGCGAAAACGCTCGCACCACTCGGCCAGGAACTCCTGCGGGCCCTCGAACGCGGCGACGGCGGCGGCCTGGCTGATCGAGCAGGGATTGCCGGAGGAATGCGACTGCAGCCGCTCCATCGCCTTGATGAGCCATTCCGGCCCGGCGGCGACACCGATGCGAAAGCCGGTCATCGCGTGGCTTTTGGAAACGCCGGAGATCGTCAGGATGCGGTCGGCAAGGTCGGGGCACAGGTTTGCCAGCGTGGCGTGGCGGGCGCCGGTGTAGTTGATCGGCGCGTAGATATCGTCCGACAGGATCAGGATGCGCGGGTGATGGCGCAGCACTTCGCCGATGCCCAGCAGCATCTCGGCCGGGTAGCAGGCGCCGGTCGGATTGCCGGGGCTGTTGAGCAGCAGCCACTGCGTGCGCGGGCCGATCTGGGCTTCGAGGTCGGCAGCGGTGAAGCGGAAGTTGTCCTTGGCGTGGGTGTGCAGCGGCACGACCTTGCCGCCGGCGAAGCGGATGATTTCCGGGTAGCTGACCCACCACGGCGCGGGGACGATGGCCTCGTCGCCTTCGCTTATGGTGGCGAGCATGGCGTGGAAGATCGCCTGCTTGCCGCCCGCGCTGACGGTTACCTGCGAGGTGGGAACCTCGATCCCGAGGTCGCGCGCGAAGTGCAGCGCGGCGGCCTGCTTGAGGCGCGAGGTGCCGCCGACGGGGGTGTATTTGGTGTCACCCCCGTCGAGCGCGGCCTTGGCGGCGTCAAGAACATGGGGCGGGGTGGCGAAATCCGGCTCGCCCACCGAGAGCGAGATTATGTCGCGGCCTGCCTCGCGCAGCTGGGTGGCGCGGTCGGTCATCGCGGTCGTCTGCGACGGGGCGATGCGGGAGAGGGCGGCGGAGATATGCATCAGGCGAGCAGCCGGGCCGGCATCAAGCCGCGCAGGGCGTTGCCGATCAGGAACCCCCCTGCCAGATCGTCCAGCGTCAGCTCCGCCTCGCTTGCCCGGCCGGAATCCAGCAGCGAGCGGCGCAGTACGCCGGGCAAAAGGCCGAGGCTTGCGGGCGGGGTCAGCAAAATGCCATCCCGCTCTACGAAGATATTGGTGAAGCAGCCTTCGGTGACCAGCCCGTCGTCGCGCAGCAGTATCGCCTCGTCGGCGCCGGCGTTTCTGGCGAGGGCGAGGCCCTTGTCGTAGAAACCGCGGTCGCTGGTCTTGTGGGCCAGTCGCCAGTCACCGCTGTCCACCGGCAGGCGCAGTACGGCGGCGCTGGCCGGTTCGGACAAAGCCGGCGGCACCTGCGCCAGTTCCAGCGAGAACGCGCCGGTACGGCCCACCACCAGACGCAGCTTGGAAGGCTTGTCGGCGTCGAAGCACAGGGCCTGGATCGCGTTGCGCACGCCGTGGCGGTCGAACCCGAAGCCCAGCGTGACCGCGCTCGCGCTGATCCTTTCAAGGTGAAGTTCGAGAAGGGCGATGCCAGCCTCGGGCGTGAAGCACATCGTCTCGATGAGGTCGAAGCTGGCGGGCGAGATGGCCCCTCCAGACGCTCGAACTGCCGACTCTCGCACGAAACCCCCTTTGACCAGGCACTCCCGCCACTCGGGAAGCGCCTCAGAATCCGCGACGATCGCCGATCCTACCCCGAGGACTGCTCTACCGCCACCTGCGCCGCCATTCCTGTCGGAAGAGAGGCGCAAGGTGCGGATTGCCACATTGAACGCCGCATCGCCAGAGGGTTCGATGTAGCCGATGGAGCCGCAGTAGACCCCGCGCGGCCAGTCTTCCACAGCGGCGATCAGTTCCATCGCCCGGATCTTGGGCGCGCCGGTGATCGAACCGCAGGGGAACAGCGCGCGCAGGACATCCACCGCGCCGGTTTGAGGGGCAAGCCGGGCCTCGACGGTGGAGACCATCTGGTGGACGGTGGGATAGGTTTCGACGCTGAACGGGCTGAGGGCCTGCACGCTGCCTGCCTGCGCCACGCGCGACAGGTCGTTGCGCATCAGGTCGAGGATCATCAGGTTTTCGGCCCGGTCCTTGGGGCTGGCGGCAAGATCGGCGCGCAGGGCTGCGTCTTCCTGCGGGGTGCGGCCGCGCGGGCGGGTGCCCTTCATCGGCTTGACCCGGATCGTGCCGGCGCGCGCCGAAAAGAACAGCTCGGGCGAGAAGCTGAGGTGCCAGTGGGCGCCGTCGTGGATCACCCCGCCATAGCCCGCCGCCGCATTGGGGCGGATCGCGGCGTAAAGCGCCAGCGGATCGCCGCGCCACGGTCCGGCCAGCGGGAAGGTGAGGTTGGCCTGGTAGATGTCCCCCGCCTCGATCGCCGCGTGAAGGGTGTCAAAGGCCTGCCGGTAGGCGGCGAATTCGACCTGGGGTTCCAGCGGGCCGATCGCCGGGGCGGCGGGACCGGCGTTGTCGGCCAGCCACTGCGGCACTTCTGCGGCGGGGATCGTCTCGTAGCCGCCGAACACGCCGAACCACAGCAGCGGCCCGCCCGCGCCGGTCCGCCGGGCGAGCAGGTGCGCAAGGCGCGGCTCCAGCGCCAGCCCGGCTTCGTAGGCGATGTAGCCTGCCACATGGCGGCCGGCGCGGACCAGCGTTTCGATACGCTCCAGCGCGGCGGGTACCTCGTCCCCCCGCACCGCGACGACGGTTTCCAGCGGCGCGCGGTAGAGCCGGGCGTCGGCGGCGCCCTCGGCGCGGGCGTCATCGATGAGGATGAAGGGTTCTGGCATAGGCTGTCCCGGCCTTTAGCGGCACTGCGGGCCGGTGGCAAAGTGCGCAGCCCTCTCCGATATTGCCATCAACCGCGATCGCGCTACACCCGGTGGGAAACTTGGAGACGGCCGATGAGCGAAATCTTTCTCGGACTTGGCGGTAACGGCGAACGGCAGGTCCTTCGCCTCGGCCGCGCCAATCGTCACGGGCTGATCGCGGGCGCCACCGGCACCGGCAAGACCGTCACCCTGCAGACCATCGCCGAACAGTTCTCCGCCGCCGGGGTGCCGGTGTTCATGGCCGACGTGAAGGGCGATCTTTCCGGCATCTGCATGGCCGGCAGCCCGCAGTTCAAAAACGCCGCGATCCTGGAAGCGCGCGCCAAGGAGATCGGCATCACCGATTACGGATACTCCGATAATCCGGCGGTGTTCTGGGATATCTACGGCGAGCAGGGCCATCCGGTGCGCACCACCATCTCGGAAATGGGGCCGCTGCTGCTGGCCCGGCTGATGGACCTGAACGATACGCAGGAAGGCGTGCTCAACATCGTCTTCCGCTTTGCCGACGAGCAGGGGCTGCTGCTGCTGGACCTGGAGGATCTCCAGGCGATGCTGGCCTATACCGCCGAACATGCCTCCGAGCTTTCGGCCAAGTACGGCAATGTCACCAAGGCCAGCGTCGGCACGATCCAGCGCCAGCTCCTGTCGCTCGACAGCCAGGGCGCCGCGCAGTTCTTTGGCGAACCGGCGCTGGAGATCGCCGATTTCATCCGCTGCGACGAGAAGGGGCGCGGTTACATCAACGTCCTTGCCGCCGACAAGCTGATGCGCAGCCCGAAGCTGTACGCCACCTTCCTGCTGTGGCTGCTGTCCGAGCTGTTCGAGGTGCTTCCCGAAGTGGGCGATCCCGACAAGCCCAAGCTGGTGTTCTTCTTCGACGAGGCACACCTGCTGTTCGACGATGCCCCCAAGGCGTTGACGGACAAGGTGGAGCAGGTGGTGCGTCTGGTCCGCTCGAAGGGCGTGGGCGTGTACTTCGTGACGCAGAACCCGATCGATATCCCCGAGGCCATTGCCGGCCAGCTGGGCAACCGCGTGCAGCACGCGCTGCGCGCCTTCACCCCGCGCGACAAGAAGGCGATTCGGGCGGCGGCGGACACGTTCCGCATCAACCCCGATCTCGACGTCGAGACCGCGATCACCGAACTGAAGGTGGGCGAGGCGCTAGTTTCCACCCTTGCCGATGACGGTTCGCCTAGCGTGGTGCAGCGCACCTTGGTGGCGCCGCCGCGCTCGCGGCTGGGGCCGATCGAGACCAAGGAACGCGCCATTGTCCAGTCGATCAGCCCGGTAGAGGGCAAGTACGACACCCGCATCAACCGCGAGAGCGCCGAGGAAGTGCTGGCCGCCAAGGCCGCGGACGCTGCCGCAACCGCGCAGGAAGTGGCGGTGAAGGGCAAGGAGGAAGTCGGCAAGCAGGAACGCAAGAGCCCCGGCCTGTGGGACGGCATCGGCGGCAAGGTGGCCAAGGCTGCTGCCGGTGCGGCTGCAGCCAGCGCCGGCTCGATCCTGGCGCAGACGATGCAGAGCAAGACCAGCCGCGCCAGCCCCAAGGCTTCCGCCGCCAGCGCGGTTGCCGGCACCGTGGGCGATACGCTGGGCCGGGCTATCGGTTTCCCGGGGCTGGGCCGCTTCGCGCGCAACCTCATCGGCGGGCTGATGCGCTGAGACTGTTTGAGAATGGGCGAAAGCCCATTCTACCGCACCAGCTTTAACCAACGGGTATTTCCAGCCTTGCGGTAAGACCCTCCACCGTCCCAGCAGCCGACAGGCGGTTCGCCAGGATCAGCGCGCCGCCGTGCTGGTCGGCGATCGCGCGGGCCAGGGCAAGGCCGAGGCCCGCGCCGCCGGTGGTGGAATTGCGCGAGGGATCGCCGCGCACGAAGGGGTTCATCATATCCTCGATGGTGTCGTCCGGGATGCCGGGGCCGTCGTCCTCGATCAGGATGACGGCGCTGCCGCCCTCGCGCACCAGGGTCACGCGGGCGCGCTGGCCGTAGCGCAGGGCGTTGCCGATCAGGTTGCGCAGGGCGCGCCGCATCCAGGTGGAGCGCAGTTCCAGGACGATGCGCTGGGTATCGCCCAGTTCCACCGGCTCTCCCATGTCCTCGTACTCCTCGACTACCGAGGCGACGAGGGCGGACAGTTCGGTGCGTTCGCGCGGGTCGCTCGGGCGGCCGACACGGGCCAGCGAGAGGATGTCGTCGAGGGTGCGCACGATATCCTCGATGGTGCGGGCCATGCGGCCGCGCTCGTTGTCGTCCTCGACCGATTCGATGCGCACGCGCAGCGCCGCCAGCGGGGTCTTGAGATCGTGGCCGATGGCGCCGAGCATCACGTCCTTCTCGTCCAGCATGGCGACGATGCGGGCCTCCATCGCGTTATGCGCGACGATCAGGTGGCGCATGTCCTCAGGCCCGCTGGGGTCGAGCTGGCCGACCGAGCCGGGGGCGACGGCGAACTGTTCGACCCGGCGGGTAAGCGCCGCCAGCGGCCGGGTGATCCGGCGCAGGATCAGCGCCACCGCACCCACCAGCACCAGATAGATAATCAGCGTCTGCACGATCAGCGGCTGGACCAGCATGTTCGCGTCGCGGGGAGAGCGGATCCGCACGACCGTCCAGACGCCGCCGGCAGGCTGCTTTACGCCGACGACGAGAAGGTGGTCGTCCATCCGGTCGGCGATCTGGCGTTCATTTTTCCCCCGGTGCGCGGCCCACTTCAGGGTGTTGTCGTGGCCGACGGGATCGCTGCGGACCGTGCGGTGGACCACGACGATGCCGGACGATGGGAATTCCTGTTCGGTCAGAATGCGCTGCAGCCGTGCTTCTGCCCGGCTGTCGCGCGCCTCGCCGGGGGCTGCTGGCGATTCAGAGCTGGTTTTCAGCGGAAAACCGCGCAAGGGCGGGCCCGGGAAGGGGGGGCGTTCGTGACCGCCGATGTGGCCGACGCCGCTTCGGCCACGCGTCTCGGCGATCAGGCGGAAGGCGGCGGCATTGACCATGCCCACCTCGTAGCTCTCGCGCTGGGCGCGGTAGACCAGGATGGCGCCGATGCCCTGCACCAGCAGCAGCGCGGCGGCGACCGCCAGCAGCATCTGGCCCATCAGGCTCTTGGGTTGCAGGGAGGAAAGACGCGGCATCTGCATCTGCATCAGTCGTCCAGCACCACGCGGCGCACATCGGTGGCCAGCATGTAGCCGCCGCCCCACACGGTCTGGATCAGCTGCGGGTTGCGGCTGTCTACTTCCACCTTGCGGCGCAGGCGGCTGACCTGGTTGTCCACCGCACGGTCGAACAGGTGCGCCTCGCGGCCCTGCACCATGTCGAGCAGGCGGTCGCGGTTGAGCACCTGCCGGGGGTGTTCGAGGAAGGCCAGCAGCAGGCGGAATTCCACCGAGGAGATCGCGACGATCGCGCCCTCCTGGTCGATCAGGCGGCGCTTGAGCGGGTCGAGGCGCCAGCCTTCGAATTCGAAGGCTTCGTTCTCAGTCGGCGCCGGGCCATTGCGCGAGGCGCGGCGCAGGACGCTGCGGATGCGGGCAACCAGCTCGCGCGGCTCGAAAGGCTTCACCACGTAGTCGTCGGCGCCGATTTCGAGGCCGACGATACGGTCGGTCGCCTCGCCGCGCGCGGTGAGGAAGATCACCGGCAGGTCCTGGGTCTCGACCAGATGGCGGCACAGCGAAAGACCGTCCTCGCCGGGCATCATGATGTCGAGCAGGACGAGGTCGAACGGCCCTTCATGCGGTGCATCGCGCAGGCGCGAGCGGGCCTCGGCCGCGCTGGAGCACTGGACGACGGCGAACCCCTGCCGCGACAGATAGTCGCCCAGAGGTTCGCGCAGTGCTGCTTCGTCGTCGACGAGGAGCAGCTTGGCCGGTGCGGGGGAGGGCGCGGTATCGTTCATGGCAAATCCTTGATCACCGCGCCGTCCTGTCAGTTTCCGGCTTTCTTGTCAGCCCGCTTTGCATCCCGCTTAGCATCCCACTGGGCCTTCATGGCGGTGCGGGCGGCCTGCTTTTCTTCCTTGGTCACCTTGCCGTCGTGGTTGGTGTCGGCGGCATCGAAGCGCTTCATGGCGGCGGCCATGAACTCGTCCTTGCTGATGGCGCCGTCCTTGTTGGTGTCGGCATCGTGGACCATGCCCATCATGCCGCCGCCCATCCGGCCGCCGCCAAAGCCGTGGCCGTGACCGCCGCGCTTGCCGTGATCGCCCCGGCCTTCGCCGCGCGGGCCATCCCTGCCGGGGCCGTCCTTGCCCATGTCACCCGGAGGCGGCGGGGGGCCGTCCATGCCGGGGCCACGGCCGCGACCTTCGGGGCCCCTGTCGGCCATGAATTCGGCCTTCGAGATCGAGCCGTCCTTGTTGGTGTCGAGCTTGGCGAAATGGCCTTCGCGCTTCTGCTGGCGGGCCAGTTCGCGGTCGGCCTGATCGATCTTGCCGTCCTTGTTGACGTCCAGCTTCGTGAACATCGCGGTAGCGGCGGCCTGGGCTTCGGCGCGGGTGATGATGCCATCGCCGTTGGCGTCGACTTTCGGCCGTTCGTGGCCGGGGCGCTCCGGCGCGGCAGGCGCCTGGGCGCAGGCAACGCCGCCGATGGAGAGAGCCGCGACCGAAAGCCCCAGCGCCAGTTTCTTGATGGAGATTGTCATGAGCGTGTGTCCCGAACAGAAAAATGGATGAGAACCGCGAGACGCAGGTACGAGGGGGAAGAACTGCCCCGCGGCTCTCTGAGAACTGTTCTAGACGCGTTTTGTCGCGCAGTTATGCCGGGCCAGGCGATTATTGTCGCCAATTGTCTCATTCGTCGGGGGCTGTTCAGCTGGCCGCAAAGCCAATGAACGGCCGTTCAGCGCGGGCGGCCTTGCGTACCTTCTCCGGCGGTGACGAACAACACGCTGGCCGCCGCTGCGACATTCGCGGTGTGCCATGTGCCCGCCGGATTGATGAGGTACTGGCCAGCGGTGATCGTCTCGGAATGGAGGCTGCCGTCCGGCCCTTCCTGGATCAGCGTCAGTTCGCCGGAAAGGCACACCACCAGTTCGTCGCCGCTGGGGTGCATTTCCCACACGTCCCAGTCCGATGTGAAATCGTACATCGAGACGAGGCGGCCCTCGCCGCCGTCCGCCGCGTTGCGCTCGGCGTAGGCGGCGTACCATTCCATGCCGGTGAAGGCCGGCTGGGCGACGGCCTTCGCGCCCAGGCCAAGGTGGACCGGATGGGTGCGAAGGTCATGCGCCCGGGCGGTCATGTCACAGCGCCACGCACTGCGCTTCGAGCCAGGCCTTCGCGGCGCCTTCCAGCTGCGGGCCGACGATCTCCAGAACCCTTGCGTGATAGGTATTCCACCATGCGATCTCCTTTTCCGTGAGCAGGCCGGTGTCGACCAGATGGCGATCGATCGGCACATGGGTCAGCGTTTCGAAGCCAAGGAAATCCCCTTCCCCGCCGGCAATCGTGCGCGGTTCGACAAGGATGAGATTCTCGATCCGGATGCCGTATTCGCCGGTCTTGTAATAGCCCGGTTCGTTGGAAAGGAACATGCCGGCCAGCAGCGGCTGGTCGCCGCCGGGCTGGCCGCCCGCCGACTTGGCGATGCGCTGCGGGCCTTCGTGGACCGACAGGAAGCTGCCCACGCCGTGGCCGGTGCCGTGGGCATAGTCCAGCCCGGCCTGCCACAGCGGCATCCGCGCCAGCACGTCGAGCTGGCTGCCCGCAGTCCCCTTGGGGAACACCGCGGAGGCGAGGGCGATGTGGCCCTTGAGCACGCGGGTGAAGCGGTCCTTCACTTCCGGTCCCGGCGCATCCGGGCCGACCCAGACGGTGCGGGTGATGTCGGTGGTGCCATCGGGGTACTGACCGCCCGAATCGACGAGGTAGACCGAATTGGCCTCCAGCGTGCGGTTGGTCTCCTCCGAAACGCGGTAGTGGACGACGGCGCCGTTCGGCCCCGCGCCCGAAATCGTGTCGAACGACAGGTCGCGCAGGTCGCCCGCTTCCTGGCGGCAGGCCTGCAGCTTGTCGGCGGCGGACATTTCAGTGACTTCGCCCCTGGGCGCTTCCACGGCGAGCCAGTGCAGGAAGCGCGATACGGCGGCGCCGTCGCGGGCCTGCGCGGCGCGGTGGCCGGCCTGCTCTACCGGGTTCTTGATCGCCTTGGGCAGCACGGTGGGATCGCGGTCCTCGACCACGGTGGCACCCGCCTTGCGAAGCTCCTCGAAGATCGCGCTGACCGCCCGCTCGGGGTCGACGGACACGCGCTTGCCGGAAAGGCCGTGCAAGGCGCCCACGAACGCGTCTCGCGGCTTGATGCTGACTGCATTGCCGAGGTGGCGGCGCAGGTCGTCTGTCACCTTCTCGGGCGCGATGAACAGGTCGGCGGTGCCATCGGCGCGCGCGATGACATAGGACAGGGCGACCGGCGTGCGTTCCACGTCGGTGCCGCGAATGTTGAGCAGCCAGGCGATCGAATCGAGCGCGGTGATGACGGCGGCGTCCAGGTTTCGCCCTGCCAGCCATTCGGAAACGGCAGCGCGCTTGGCCTCGCTGACCTCGCCGGTGAACCGGTCGGGATGGACGAGGGCAGGGGCGGGCGACGGGGCCGGGCGGTCCTGCCACACGGTGTCGACGGGGTTGCCGTCCACCGCCACCAGGCTTCCGCCCTTGGCTGCCAGCGCCTTTTCGGCGGCCTGCGCCCACTTCGACCCGTGCAGCCATGCATCGTAGCCGATCTTCGCGCCTGCCGGGGCATGGACGGCCAGCCATGCGGCGATGGTGGTCTGCGGCACGCTTTCATAGGCGTAGAGCCGCCCGTCGACCTGATCGCGCACTTGCAGGGTATAGCGTCCGTCGACGAACATCGCCGCCGCCGGGGTTCGCGTGGGATCGGTCAGCACCGCCGCCGTACCCGCCGATCCGCCAAAGCCGGTCAGCCATTCGAGGCGCTGGGCATAGCCGCCGACATATTCGCTCATGTGCTCATCGGAAATCGGGATCACGAAGCCGTCTAGGCCGCGCGCCTTCAACTCCTTGCGGAGGGCATCGAGGCGGGCTTCATGGGTATTCATCAGCATGAGTAAGGTATCCGGCTTGCGGGTGTCATGTGCGGAACATAGATGGTGACCATGGCAGATTCCACCCCGACCCTGATCGGTCCCCCGCTGGCGGCAAAAAAGCCGCATTCGATCACCCACCACGGCGTGACCGTGACCGACGATTACGCATGGCTGCGCGACGCCGGTTATCCCGAAGTGACCGACAAGGAAGTGCTCGCCCACCTCGAGGCGGAGAACGACTGGTTCAAGGCGCGCATGGGTGCGCATCAGGGCCGCATCGACGCGCTGTTCACCGAAATGCGCGGCCGCATCAAGGAGGCCGACACCTCGGTCCCGCAGAAGGACGGCGACTGGCTCTACTGGATCGAGTTCGAGGAAGGCGCCGAATACAAGAAGTGGTGGCGCAAGCCCGTCGCAGGCGGCCCGGACGAGCTGATGCTCGACGAAGTGGCGCTGGCCGAGGGCAAGGAATATTTCAACCTCGGCGCGATCTCGACCAGCGCCGACGGCAAGCTGCTGGCCTATGCCTACGACGACAACGGTTCGGAGCGCTTCACCGCTCGCATCAAGGACCTCGCCACGGGCGAACTGCTGGCCGACGAAATCCCCGGCACGCTGTCCTCGCTGGTGTGGGTCGCGGATGACAAGGCGCTGGTCTACTCGCTCGCCAACGAGCAGTGGCGCACCGACAACGCCCGCCTGCACTGGCTGGGCCAGCCGCTGGAAAGCGATGTCGAGCTTTACCACGAGGACGACGAGGGTTTCCGCGTCGGCTCCTCGCTGACGGCCAACGAAAAGTGGCTGCTGATCGGCTCCAGCGATCATGAAACCAGCGAGTGCCGCATGGTCCTCGCGGCCGATCCGCTGGGTCCGCAGATCCTGGTGAAGGCGCGCGTGAAGGGCGTGGAGTACGACGTCGACGAGCGCGAGGACGTGCTCTACATCCACACCAACGACACTCACGAGAACTTCCGCCTCGCCACCGCGCCGCTGGCCGATCCCGGTACGTGGACCACCCTGATCGAGGGGTCGGACGCGTTCTACCTGCTGGGCGCCGACCTGTTCCGCGATTTCTACGTGATCGAGGGCCGCCTTGCCGGTCTCGACCAGATCCAGGTCCGTTACTACGACGACCCATCCCGCGTGGAGGCGATCGCCTTCCCCGAGGCCAGCTATTCGGCCGGATTGTCGAACAACCCCGAATGGCACATGACGACCCTGCGGCTCAGCTACGAGTCGATGGTCGCGCCTGCCTCGGTGCTGGACTATGACGTGGCCGCGCGCACGCTGGAGACGCTCAAGGTCCAGGAAATCCCCTCGGGCTACGACGCCTCGCTCTATGCCACCGAGCGTCTGGAGATCACCGCGCGCGACGGCACGGCGATCCCGGTTTCGATCGTCTACCGCCGCGACCGGGCCGATACGGGCGGCGGCGCGGGGCCGCTGCATCTCTATGGCTACGGCGCTTACGGCATCAGCATCGACCCCGGTTTCTCGACGACGCGCCTTAGCCTGGTCGATCGCGGGTTCGCCTATGCCATCGCTCACATCCGCGGCGGCGACGACATGGGCCGCGCCTGGTACAAGGCCGGCAAGCTGGAGCGGCGCACCAACACCTTCAACGACTTCGTCGACGTGGCGAAGGGCCTGGTGGAGCGCGGCTTCACTTCGGCCGGAAAGATCAGCATCTCGGGCGGCTCTGCCGGCGGGGAACTGATGGGTGCGGTCATCAACTCCGACCCCGACCTGTTCGGCGCGGTGGTGGCGCATGTGCCCTTCGTCGACGTGCTGAACACGATGCTGGACGACACGCTGCCGCTGACGCCGGGCGAGTGGCCGGAATGGGGCAACCCGATCGAGGACAAGGCCGCGTTCGAGCTGATCGCCAGCTACAGCCCCTACGATCAGGTAGCCGCGCAAGGCTATCCGCCGCTGATGGTGACCGCCGGGCTCAACGACCCGCGCGTGACCTATTGGGAGCCGGCCAAGTGGGTGGCGCGCCTGCGCGAACTCAAGACCGACGACAACGAACTGATCCTCAAGACCAACATGGGCGCGGGCCACGGCGGCAAGTCGGGCCGGTTCGAAAGCCTCAAGGAAACGGCGGAGGAATTCGCCTTCATCCTGTGGCAGATGGGTATCGAGGGGTGAGTGAGCACTTCACCCTGACCTTCACGGCGTCCCCTGAGCACATCGACATCATGGGCCACGTCAACAATGCGGTCTGGGTGCAGTGGATGGAGGCGATGGCGGGCGCGCACTGGGCCGCGCTCGCCCCGGCCGAACATCAGGCGAAATACGCCTGGCTCGTGACCCGCCACGAGATCGACTACCGGGGCAACATCCGCGAGGGCGAAAGCGTGACGGGCGAAACCTTCATCCCCGAAGGCCCCAGCGGCGCCCGTTTCGACCGCCGCGTGGAGTTCCGCAACGCGGCGGGCAAGGTGATCGTCTCGGCCCGCACCACCTGGGCGATGATCGACATCGCCTCGGGCCGGCTGATGCGCGTGCCGCCGGAAGTGGCGGCGCCGTTCGTGGGTTAATTCCTCCCCCGTACCGGGGAGGAATTACGTCCCCCTCGGCTCCCGCGTGCGCTGGGTGATGATGTGATCGCGCGCGGTGCGCAGGTCTCCCGATTCCTTCTGTAGCGAGAGCCGCTCCCTGTCGCTGGCCAGGTAGGCGTTTTCGGCCCGCTCGATCTCCTCCAGCGAGAGGCCCAGCCCCTCCAGCGCGTTGCGGGCGAGGAGTGCGGCGGATTCCTTTACCTCGCGCGCCATCGATTTCAGCGGCGCGTCCTTGAGGCGCAGCAATGCGCGGCGGTCGAATACGCGGGCGTGGATTTCGGCGCGGGGGAAGGCCTGGTGGACGGCGTGGAGGAAGGCTTCGCTCAACTGATCGCCGTCGATGCAGAACACGATCAGTTCGGCCTCCGCGCCGCCGGCCTGGCGCAGCAGGTCGATACGGGTGCCGTCGCCGAAGTAGACCTTGGCGCCGAAGCCGCTGGCCACGTCGATCATCTCGATGTCGGTGTCGATCAGCGTCACCTCGATGTCGGCGGCGATCAGCATCTGCGCCACCGTCTGCCCGAAGCGGCCGTAGCCGACGATGAGCGCATTGGCGCCGTCGTCCTGCGGGGCCTCGCGCTCCTCGGTGCTGGGCGGACGTTCGCGGATGCGGCGGGTGGCCATCATCAGGAACGGGGTGGTGACCATCGACAGGGTGACGATGGCGCTGAACAGGCTGGTGGCGCCGCCGTCCACCAGCATCGCGTTGCTGGCCTGGGCAAACAGCACGAAGGCGAATTCGCCGCCCTGGCTGAGCAGCAGGCCGAGCGCCAGCGCGCTGCGCCACTCCATTCGGAAGGCAAGGCCGAGCAGGAAGATGATGGTGGACTTCACCGCGATCAGCGCCAGCGCCATCGAGATGACGAACAGCGGCCGCTCGGCGATGGCGGAAAGGTCCAGCATCATGCCCACCGACATGAAGAACAGGCCCAGCAGGATCGAGCGGAACGGCTCGACATCGGCTTCCAGTTCATGCCGGTAGGGCGAATCGGCCAGCATGACCCCGGCGATGAAGGCGCCCAGCGCGGTCGACAGCCCAAGCGCCTGCATCAGCGCCGCGCTGGCGATCACCGTGAACAGGGCGGCGAAGACGAACATCTCGCGCTCGCCCAGGTTGCCGATCAGACGGAACAGCGGGCGGATGGCGAAACGCCCCGCCAGGATCAGCCCGGCGATGGCCGCGCCGGTCTCCAGCGCCAGCACCCAGCCCGGAGGCCCGGCGGGCAGCGCGGGGTTGCGGTTCATCGCGGCGATGATCGTGATGAGCGGGATGATCGAGAGGTCCTGGAACAACAGGATCGCAAACGACCGCTCGCCGAACGGGGTGTGCAGGCGCCCGGCGCTTTGCAGCATCGGCAGGACCTGCGCGGTGGAGGAAAGCCCCAGCGGCAGCCCCAGCGCCAGCGAAGCCTGCAGGCTGAACCCGGTGAAGAAGTAGATCACTGCCGTCACCGCAATGCCGCACAGCGCCACCTGCAGCAGCCCCAGCCCGAAAATCTCGTGCCGCATCCGCCACAGGCGCGGCGGGGCTAGTTCGAGGCCGACGATGAACAGTAGCAGGGTGATGCCCAGCTCCGCGATGCCCAGCTTGCTTTCGGGATCGCCGACCAGGTTGAGGACATAAGGCCCCAGGACCGCGCCCGAGAGCAGGAATCCCAGCGTGGCACCCAGCCCCAGCCGCCGGAACAGCAGCACGAAAATGAGCGCGGTGCCCAGCAGCAGGAACCCGTCCCGCAGCAGGAAATCCTGAGCATGTTCTTCCATCGAAACCCTTCGAGACTGTATTCGGGGAGCGTTTGCGCGCCGTCATCTTAGGGACGGCGGCGCCGCATTCCAACCATGCGTTGGCGGGAACACAAGGATTGGAGCAAGGGCGATGGCCCCGGGTCTTTTCAGTTCGGGGTCTACCTGTGGCTGCCCAGCATGTTGGCATGGGTGATCGCCACCGCCAGCGCATCCGAGGCGTCCTCTCCCGCCAGCTTCACGCCGGGCAGCAGCACCTTGAGCATGGCCTGGATCTGCTTCTTGTCCGCGCCGCCAGTGCCGACCAGCGCCTTCTTGATGACCTTGGTCGAGTATTCCGCCACCGGCATCCCGGCGCGCGCCAGGCTGAGCATCGCGACGCCGCGCGCCTGCCCCAGCTTGAGGGTGGACTGCGGGTTCACGTTGACGAAAACTTCCTCCACCGCGCCCGTATCGGGCCGGTGGTGGAGGATCACGTCGGTCAGCCCGGCGTCGAGTTCGACCAGACGTTCGGCCATACCCGCCTTCGCGTCCGTGCGGATCTGGCCGTTGGCGACATGGGACAGCCGGCTGCCGCTTTTGGCGACGATGCCCCAGCCGGTGCAGGTCAGGCCGGGGTCGATGCCGATGATTATCATGCGGCGGCGCTCGGGGCGAGGCTGGTGCCGGGGGGCCGGGGCTTCGACAAGCTCAGCCTGAGCGGATTTGATGGCATGGGAGGCTTCGACAGGCTCAGCCTGAGCGGATTTGATGGCATGGGAGGCTTCGACAAGCTTAGCCTGAGCGGATTTGATGGCATGGGGGGCTTCGACAGGCCCAGCCTGAGCGGGGGGAGGGGATATGTTTGCCTGAGGGGGGTGAGAGGTGCCCTCTCGATCCCGCTCAGGCTGAGCTTGTCGAAGCCCCCCGCCCTGTCCCCGCCAGCCCAATTCCCACCCGTCTGGATCAACCCAGCGTTTCCATCACTTCGTCGGAGATTTCGTAGTTGCCCCAGACGCTCTGGACGTCGTCGTCTTCTTCCAGGGTGTCGACCAGCTTCATCAGCGTGCCCACGGTGTCGGCATCGACGTCGACGGTCAGGGTGGGCTTCCACGCCAGCTTCACGCCGTCGGCTTCGCCAAGGACCTTTTCCAGTTCGCGGGCGACTTCGTGCAGCGAATCGACCGAGACCCAGATCTGGTGGCCGCCGGGATTCTCGTCGCCATCGCCCATGTCGCTCTGCACGTCGTCGGCGCCGGCTTCGATCGCGGCTTCGAGGACCTTGTCCTCATCGCCGACCTTGCTGGGATATTCGATCAGGCCAAGGCGTTCGAAGCCGTGCGAGACCGCGCCGGTGGCGCCAAGGTTGCCGCCGTTCTTGGCGAAGGCGGTGCGCACGTTGGTGGCGGTGCGGTTGCGGTTGTCGGTCAGGGCCTCGACGATGATGGCGATGCCGCTGGGGCCGTAGCCTTCGTAGCGCACTTCCTCGTAGTTTTCGGCGTCGCCCTTGCTCGCCTTGTCGATGGCGCGCTGGATGTTGTCCTTGGGCATGGACTGCACCTTGGCGGCGTTGACCGCCGCGCGCAGGCGCGGGTTCATGTCCGGGTCGGGCAGGCCCATCTTGGCCGCGACGGTGATTTCGCGGCTCAGCTTGCTGAACTGCGCCGAGCGCTTCTTATCCTGCGCACCCTTGCGGTGCATGATGTTCTTGAATTTGGAATGGCCTGCCATGGGTCCGCTCGCTGTCTGCCCGCCGCCTGAGGGTCCGGTGAGGACGCGGCGGGTGTCGATGAATAAGGTGGCGCGGCCCTTACAACACGCCGGGGGGCAAGGGCAACCGCGCAAGGCCCCCCGGGCCGTTCTTGACGCGCTAGAGCGCCACCGCCGTGCCGGAACAGCTTACCATCAGCATGGAGCCTTTCGAGCCGATCACCTCGTAATCGATATCCACGCCGACCACCGCGTTGCCGCCCAGCCTTGCGGCTTCGGCCTCCATTTCGGCCAGTGCCTCGCGGCGGGCACGCTGCAGGACCTGCTCGTACTTGCCCGAACGCCCGCCGACCAGATCGGTGACGGCGGCGAAGATATCGCGAAACAGGTTGGCCCCCACGATGACCTCGCCGGTGACGATGCCAAGGTAGTCGCGGACCGGGCGGCCTTCGACGGTGGGGGTGGTGGTGACGATCACGAATGCTCTCCCTCGATGCGAAGGGCGATGCTTGCACCGGCGCAGGGGTTCTCGCAAGGTAGCGAATTGGCAAGGGAAAGCGGCTAGCAGGGCCTATGGCGACACAGATCGAGACCCGCATTCCCGGCCCGCAGATCCTGCGCGAACTGGCCGGTTTTCTCAAACGGCCGGCAGTGCTGGTGCCCTGGGGGCTGCGCCGGGGCGAGGCCTGGCGCGCGCTGGGCCTACTGGCGGCGGTGCATGTCGGCGGGTTGCTGCTGGTGCTGCTGCCGCTGCTGGGCATGTGGCAGAAGGCGTTCGACCTGCCGCTGCCGGACGCTTTCGGCAAGCTGCCGGGCGGCTGGTTGCTGCCGATCACGATCCTGATCGCGCCGCTGCTGGAGGAAATCATCTTTCGCGGCTGGCATACCGGCAGGCCCCGCGCGCTGTGGCTGCTGGGCTGCTTCGCGCTGTTCGTGGTCCTGACGATGACGGCGCAGGCGATCGCGCCGCTGGTCCTGGCGGGGCTGCTGCTGGCTAGCGTCCTGGCGGCGGCGGGCGGATGGTGGTGGCTGCGGCGCCGGGGGCCTTCGGCTGCCTTCGCGGCGGCCTATCCGGGTGTGTTCTGGGCAGTGGCGGCGCTGTTCGCGGGCGTTCACCTGATGAACTACCCAAGTGCGTCGATCGCATCGCTGCCGATGGTCCTGCCCCAGTTCTGGGCTGCGCTGCTGCTGGGTTTCACCCGCCAGCGCATTGGTCTTCCTGCGGCGATTCTCCAGCACGCCATCGCCAATGCTTCAAGCATGGCACTGGTGATGGCGGGCAGTTGATCGCTGCCGCTTCGCTCATGATCGCGGGCGAAGCGGGGTCCTTCAGTCGATGCCGAGTGCCGACTTGTAGGTGTCGAGCAGCATGTCCTGTTCGCGGCGATCGTCGGGCTTCATCTTACGGATGCGGACGATCTGGCGCATGATCTTGACGTCGTAGCCGACCGCCTTGGCCTCGTTGTAGACGTCGCGGATGTCGTCCGAGATGCCCTTCTTTTCCTCTTCGAGGCGCTCGACGCGCTCGATCAGCAGGCGCAGGCGATCGTCGGTGGTTTCGGCCATTGGGGTACGTGCTCCGGTATAAAGCGTGAATCGGTTGGCGCGCTGATAGCGAGGCGAAGGGATTCGGGCAAAGCACCCGCCTGTGGAAATCATGTGGAGGGAAGGGGGCCCTTCACGATTTTCCTACACCGCGCCGGCCTGCTAGCATCGCGGCCGCTCTTTGCACCGTCGTTTTCCCTCGTTTGCACGCGCGCGCGCCGCGCATGTGTTTCATCAACTTGCACCTGAACTTTCACCTCAGCTGGCACCTGACTTGCCCGCGCCCGATCACGGCGCTATTTCGGCCCCGCGCCGACCACGTTCGCGCCTCCAGCGGAGCTTCAAGACCGGGACGGCCCGGCACTCAACCCTTGTTGGAAAAAGCCCGCGCCATGTCCTGGATCTTTCTTTTCATCGCCGGCCTGCTCGAAGTGGTCTGGGCTTCCGCGATGAAGCAGTCGGAGGGTTTTTCACGGCCTTGGCCCACCGTAGTGACGATCGTCGCGATGATCGCCAGCTTCGCCCTGCTGGCAAGCGCGATGCGGGCATTGCCGCTGGGCACCGCTTATGCGGTGTGGACCGGGATCGGCGCGCTGGGCGCCTTCGCCGTCGGCATAGTGTTCCTGGGCGAGGCGGCCAGCCCGCTGCGGTTGCTCGCCGCCGGGCTGATCCTCTCGGGCATCGTGCTCATGAAAGTCGCGACGCCCTGACCGCGTTCAATGCGCGCTCAATGTGACGGGGCGTTTTTCTTCATGCTCTCGTCCATGCGCGCCAGCTGCTCCGGCGTAGCCTCGCTCTGGTACTTGTCCTTCCACTCGCCGGCGGGCATGCCGTGGATGACAGCGCGCGCCTCGGCCTTGTCGCCTTCGAAACCGGCATCGCGAATCCAGTCTGCCAGGCAATTGCGGCAGAAACCCGCCAGGCCCATCAACTCGATGTTCTGCGCATCGTGACGCTGCTGCAGATGGCGTACCAATCGGCGGAAAGCCGCCGCAGCCACGGCGTCATCCAACGCATCTATACGGTCACTATCGTTCATAATCCGCCAATCGTCCTTGGTTTGTAATGCTGCCTTTGCCATATGAACCCCCGATCCTGAAAGAGGCAGACAGAACCTTGGTTAGCACTCCCCCCGCCGCTCCCTATCGCCGCTCGCCTCATCACCGGGGCATCAAGCGCCAGCGCAAAGTGAAGATCCTGGCGACACTCGGCCCCGCAAGCCGCGACAAGGAGACGATCGCCAAGCTGCTCAAGGCGGGCGCCGATGCCTTCCGCGTCAACATGAGCCACGGCGACCACGACACCCACCGCGAAACCATTGCCAACATCCGCGCGGTGGAAAAGGACCTCGAGCGCCCCGTCGCCATCCTGTGCGACCTGCAGGGCCCCAAGCTGCGCGTCGGCACGTTCGAAGGCGGCAAGGCCTTCATCCGCCACAGCGCCCACTTCACACTCGACCGCGATCCCACGCCCGGCAACGACGAGCGGGTCTGCCTGCCGCACCCGGAACTGTTCGGCATCCTCCAGAAGGGCCAGCGCCTGCTGATCGACGATGGCAAGCTGCGCCTCATGGTCATCCGCGCCGAACCCGATGCGATCCTGTGCAGCGCCGAAGTCGGCGGGCCGATCTCGGACCGCAAGGGCGTGAACATTCCCGACGCGCTCATCCCGATCCCCGCGCTGACCGAAAAAGACCGGCGCGACCTTGCCTTCGCGGTGGAGCAGAAGGCGGACTGGATCGGCCTGTCCTTCGTCCAGCGTCCCGAAGACGTCGCCGAAGCCCGCCGCCTGTCGGGTGGCTATGCGGCGATCATGTCCAAGATCGAAAAGCCGGCGGCCGTCGAAAGCCTCGACGAGATCATCGAGCTGTCGGACGGCATCATGGTGGCGCGCGGCGACCTCGGCGTCGAACTGCTGCCCGAGGAAGTGCCGCCGATCCAGAAGCACATCATCGAAAAGACCCGTGCTCAGGGCAAGCCGGTGGTCGTGGCGACGCAGATGCTGGAATCGATGATCACCAGCCCCTCGCCGACCCGGGCCGAGGTTTCCGACGTCGCCAACGCGGTCTACGACGGCGCCGACGCGGTGATGCTCTCGGCCGAGACGGCGGCAGGCCAGTGGCCTGTCGAGGCGGTGACGATCATGGATCGCATCGCGGTGCGCGTCGAAAGCGATCCGACGTACCGGCAGCGCATCCACATCGCCCAGACTCCGCCCGACGCCACCAGCGCCGATGCCCTTTCGGAATCCTGCGCCCAGATCGCCGATACCCTGACCATCGAAGGCATCATCGTCTTCACCGGCTCGGGCGGCTCGGCCCGCCGCGTGGCACGCGAACGCCCGGCAGCGGCGATGCTGGTCCTGACCCCGGCGCAGAAGACGGCACGGCGCCTGGCGATGCTCTGGGGCACGCACTGTGTCATCACCCGGGACATCGGCAGCTTCGAGGAGATGATCGCCAAGGGCAAGCGCATGGCCCTGCGCCACGGCTTCGGCGCAGCGGGATCGCGGCTGGTGACGCTGGCCGGCGTGCCGTTCGGGGTGCCGGGGTCGACGAACCTGCTGCATATCGTGACGCTGACGGGCAACGAGTTGGATACGCCGAAGTAAACTGGATGAGGAGGAAGTTCTGGGGCCATCGCCCCAGGCCCCTTTATTGCCGGCGCAGTGCGTGCAGTTATTCGGAGCCGGCCAAATAGCTCTTCGTCATCCCCGCGCAGGCGGGGATCCATCTCGCGGCACGGCGCTGAACCCGGATGGATTCCCGCCTACGCGGGAATGACGGGGTGACTATTTGCGCCACAGGCCACGAATGTCCCCCGGCTCACCGTGGGCGCAAAACGTGGCCACGCGCGTGGCTTCGACAAAACCGGGGTGCAGGGGCGATGACCCCTGTTCTACCCTCTACTTCTTCTGCCGCGACCCAAACAAAGCGCTGCCCACCCGAACATGCGTAGCGCCCAGCAGCACGGCAGTTTCAAAGTCGTCGCTCATCCCCATGGAGAGCTGCTCCAGCCCATTATCGGCTGCGATCTTCGCCAGCAAAGCGAAGAACGGGGCGGCCTCGATATCGAAGGGCGGCACGCACATCAGGCCGATCACGGGCAACCCAGCTTCACGCGCCGACGCCAACAACGCAGGCACTTCGGCAATCGCGCAGCCGCCTTTCTGGTCTTCAGCGCCGATGTTGACCTGGATAAAGCAGGGCACCTGCCGTTCCGCTTTTTCCATCGCCTTGCCCAGTGCTGCGACCAGCGAGGGGCGATCCACCGAGTGGATGCAGTCGAACAGGGCGACGGCATCCTCGGCCTTGTTCGACTGAAGCTGGCCGACGAGGTGCAGTTTCACGTCGGGATAGGCTTCGCGCAAGGGCAGCCACTTTTCCTGTGCTTCCTGAACGCGATTTTCGCCGAACACGCGCTGGCCGGCGGCGAGCAGCGGCTCGATCGCTTCGGCGGCGTGGGTCTTGGAAATGGCGACGAGTTCTACGGCGCCGGGCTGGCGTCCCGCAATGCGCGCGGACTGGGCGATGCGGGCGCGGATGTCTTCTAGCTGATCCATGGCGCGCTGCTATAGCGTCCTTGTGCCGAACCGCCAGCCGTCCCTTCCTGCCATATGGCTTATCAGCGATGCCCGCAACGATGACCGGATCGAGGCTGTGCTGGAACGTCTGCCGCGCGGGTCGGGGCTGGTGTTCCGGCATTATCACCTGCCTCCGCTGGAACGGCGCGCGCGGTTCAACGCGCTCGCCCGCGCGGCACGGCGATTCGGGCATGTCATGGTGCTGGCGGGGGAGGCACGGCAGGCGCGGGCATGGAAAGCGCATGGCGCCTACGGCGGGGCGGACCGCCTTGCGCAAGGCCCCGGCGTCCTGCGGCTGGTTACCGTGCATGACCCGCGCGAACTGGCGCAGGCCCACCGCGCAAGGGCCGATGCGGTGCTGATCTCGCCCGTTTTCGCCACGGCCTCGCACCCCGGTGGACACACGCTTGGCCCTGTGCGCTTCCGCCTGCTTGCCGCGCGCTCCCAAGTGCCTGTGATTGCGCTGGGCGGCGTGACGGCGCGGCGGGCGCGGGCCTTCCGACTAGAGCGCTGGGCTGCAATCGACGGGTTGTCCGGCGGCGCGCGGTAGTCCCCCTCCACAGCCGCGTTCCCCATCCATTCTTGACGCGGAGTCCCCCTCCGCCGCATAATCGGCGCACGAACCCCAAGGGAATTTTACATGGCTACTCGGCCCATCGCGCCCGGTCGGCGTATCGCCAAGCCGGATTGGCGCGCCGTCCTGAAGCGCTCGCTGCGCCGCGCCGGAGAGCTGTCCGGCTCGATCGCGCTGTTTGCGGCGATGGTGTTTCTGGCGCTGGCGCTGGTAAGCTACCAGCAGACCGACCCGTCCACCTCCACCGCCGCCGGCGGCGATGTGCAGAACTGGATGGGCCCGACCGGCGCTTGGACGGCGGAGCGCGCGTTGTTCCTGTTCGGTCCGGTTTCCGCCCTGCTGGTCCCGCTGCTTTACGTCTTCGCGCGCAAGCTGTGGCTGCTGGTCGAAGAGGACGACGGCGAGATAGAGCATAGCGACCAGCGCTGGTGGATGCCCTTCGGCGTGCTGGCGCTGGCGATGCTGCTGATCGCAACGGTGCTGTCGTTGTGGTTCACCCAGCCGGGCGGCTCACTACCTGCCTCGATGGGCGGTATTTCCGGGCTGCTGGGCGCCAAGGCGGTCACCGCGATCGCCGGCCTTTCGCCAGAACCGGTGCAGAACTGGATCAAGCTGGCCCTCGCGCTGGTGTGCCTGGGCGTGGGCGTGATGCTGGCGGGGCGCGTCTTCGCGCTCGACTGGGTGCGCCTGCTGACGCTGCCGGGCCGCATCGGCCGCCTGCCGGGCGGCTTGTCCGTGCCCGAGGAAATGCCCTTCAAGGCCGGCAGGGAAAAGAAGGAAACGGCCCGCGCCGAAGCCGCTCCGCGCGTGGCTGAAGCCGCCGCCGGCAATGCCGGCATCGCCCCGCCTATCGCCGACAAGCCCCGCAAACCGCCCGAGATCGCCGACCCCAAGGTTTCCGCCACCCCCGCGCAAGTCGGTTTCGGCGACCGCCAGAAGGACATGTTCGACAAGTACACGCTGCCCAGCCTGGATCTGCTGGAAGACCCGCAGCCCAATTCGCAGCCCAAGATCGACAAGCTCAGCCTGGAGCGTAACGCCCGCCTGCTGGAAACCGTGCTCGACGACTTCAACGTCAAGGGCGAGATCACCGCCGTGCGCACCGGCCCGGTCGTCACCATGTACGAACTGGAGCCTGCACCGGGCATCAAGGCCAGCCGCGTGATCGGCCTGGCCGACGACATCGCCCGCAACATGTCGGCGATTTCGGCCCGCGTATCCTCGATCCCGGGCCGCACCGTCATGGGCATCGAACTGCCGAACGCGGACCGCCAGATGGTCTCGTTCAAGGAAATGGTCGCGTCCGAGGCCTTCGCCAACCACAAGGGCATGTTGCCGATCATCCTTGGCAAGGACATCGCCGGTGAACCTGTGGTTGCAGATCTTGCCACCATGCCTCACCTGCTGGTCGCCGGTACGACCGGTTCGGGTAAGTCGGTGGGCCTCAACGCGATCCTGCTCTCGCTGCTGTACCGCCTCACCCCGGCGCAGTGCCGCCTGATCCTAGTCGATCCCAAGGTGCTCGAACTCAAGAGCTACGACGATATCCCGCACCTGCTCTCGCCCGTCGTCACCGAGCCGCCCAAAGCCATCCGCGCCCTGAAATGGGCGGTCGAGGAGATGGAGCGCCGCTACCGCATGATGAGCGAGATCAGCGTCCGCAACCTCGCCAGCTTCAACGAAAAGGTCCGCACCGCCGCCGCTAAGGGCAAGCCGCTGGGGCGCCGCATCCAGATTGGCTTCGACCCCGACACCGGCGAGGAACTCTACGAGGACCGCCAGCTCGACTATGAAACGCTGCCCCAGATCGTCCTCATCGTCGACGAGCTGGCCGACCTCATGGTCACTGTCGGCAAGGAAATCGAAGTGCTGATCCAGCGCCTCTCGCAAAAGAGCCGTGCGGCGGGCATCCACCTCATCATGGCGACGCAGCGCCCCTCGGTCGACGTCATCACCGGCGTCATCAAGGCCAACCTGCCGACCCGCGTATCCTTCGCCGTCACCAGCCGCATCGACAGTCGCACGATCCTGGGCGAACAGGGCGCGGAACAGCTGCTGGGCAAGGGCGATATGCTCTACAAACCCAGCTCCGACCCGATCAAGCGCGTCCACGGCCCGTTCGTATCGGACGAGGAAGTGGAACAGGTCGCCACCTACTGGCGCACGCAGGGCAAGCCCGACTACATCGACGCCGTCACCGAGGAGCCCGAGGAAGGCAGCTTCGGCTTCGACGACCTCGACGCCACAGCTTCCGACGCGCCGGACGAGCGCAAGTACCGCCAGGTCTGCCACCTCGTGTTCGAGAACCAGAAGGTCTCGGTATCGTGGCTGCAGCGCCAGATGGGCGTGGGCTACAATACCGCCGCCAAATGGGTGGAGCGCATGGAGAACGACGGCTTCGTGGGCCCCGCCAACCACGTCGGCCGCCGCGACATCTACCGCGACGAGAACGGCAACCCGCTGTGAAGCGGTGCGGATTGAAATGGGCGGCGCTGGCGCTTGCCGCTCTCGCCGCCACCCCGGCGGCTGCGGACACGACGCTGAAGGTGCTGACCGGCAAGTGGGTGAAGGTCTTCGCCGTCGATGTGGAACGTCTGCTTGGCCGCAGCATCCGCATTGATGCCGCAAGCGTAGTGGCTGGAGGATTGGGGCGCACCTTCCGGGAGGCGGTGGTCATTCTCAATCCAACCCCGCAGCTCGCGCGTGGCAGCACCACCTTTTCGGTCCGCAGCGTGGACTGTTCCGGCGGGCGCGTGGTGAAAGTGCAGTGGCGGGTCATTGGCCCGACCGGCGCGCCGCTGGGCGCTTCGACGGTGGCAGGCCCGGTGACCCGCTTCGACTGGAATTCCGAGGACGGCAAGGTTTTGAAGTACGTCTGTATGGGCATTCTGCCGCGTTGAGGGGACGGTTCGGGCTATAAAGGGAAGACCTGGGGCCATTGCCCCAGACCCCTTTACCGTCGAGGTCACGCGTGCGGCATCGTAGGTGCGCGCACGGTGAGCCGGACAATGCATCGCGCGCTACGGCGACATTCCCGGGGTCTGGGGCGATGGCCCCAGTTCGTCCCTTCCAACTCTTCCAACTCTCCCGATAGGGACTGGCGCAGCGAATTGCTTCCTGCCATAGGAACAAACCATGATCGCCAAGCTAACAGGTCTTCTCGACGACACCGGGCCCGACTGGGCGATCATCGACGTGAACGGCGTGGGCTATCTCGTCCAGTGCTCGGCGCGCACGCTCGATCATCTCGGCATCCGGGGCGACCGGGTAGTGATCCACACCGAGATGCAGGTTTCGGAAACCGACCAGCGCCTGATCGGCTTTGCCAGCGCGGCGGAGCGTAACTGGTTCCGCCTGCTGACGGCTGTGCAGGGTGTGGGCTCGAAAGTGGCGCTGGCGATCCTGTCGGCGCTGACGACCGAGGAAATCCAGCGGGCCTGTGCTGGCGGCGATTCGGCTATGGTGGCGCGGGCCAACGGTGTGGGGCCGAAGCTGGCCAGCCGCATCGTCAACGAATTGAAGGACAAGGCAGGCGCATTGCCCACTGCGCCCGGCCTGCCCGGAGCGATTGCTTTCGTACCGCCCGGCTCGGCCAGCGCGGACGCCGTTTCGGCCTTGCAGAACCTGGGCTTCAAGCCTGCGGTCGCCGCCATGGCGGTAGGCAAGGCGGTGGAGGAACTGGGCGAGGATGCGGGGCTGAACGACCTTGTGCGCGTGGCGCTGAAGCGGGCGGCGGGTTAAGACATGACCGACAATCCCATTCTCACGCCGATCCGTCAGCCCGAGGACGCCGATGCCGCGCTGCGGCCCAAGACCCTGGAAGAATTCGTCGGTCAGGCCGGGGCGAAAGACAACCTGCGGGTGTTCATCGAAAGCGCCAAGTCACGGCGCGAGGCGATGGATCATGTGCTGTTCTTCGGGCCGCCGGGGCTGGGCAAGACCACGCTGGCGCAGATCGTCGCGCGCGAACTGGGCGTGGGTTTTCGGGCCACCAGCGGCCCGGTCATCGCCAAGGCGGGCGATCTGGCGGCCCTGCTGACCAATCTCGAACAGGGCGACGTGCTGTTCATCGACGAGATTCACCGCCTCAATCCCGTGGTCGAGGAAGTGCTCTACCCCGCGATGGAGGACCGCGCGCTCGACCTCATCATCGGCGAAGGGCCATCGGCCCGCTCCGTCAGGATCGACCTGCCGCCGTTCACGCTGGTCGGCGCCACGACGCGGCAAGGCTTGCTCCAAACCCCGCTGCGCGACCGTTTCGGCATTCCGGTGCGGTTGCAGTTCTATTCGGTGGAGGAACTGGAAAAGGTCGTCACGCGCGGCGCCGGGCTGCTGGGCATCGGCATGGACAAGGGCGGCGCGACCGAGATCGCTCGGCGCGCGCGCGGTACTCCGCGTGTGGCAGGGCGGCTGATGCGGCGCGTGCGCGATTTCGCGCATGTCGCGGGTTGCGACGTGATCACGCGTGAGATCGCGGACGATTCGCTGACCCGGCTCGAGGTTGATTCGATCGGTCTCGATTCGCAGGACCGGCGCTACCTGCGGATGATCGCGGATATCTACAAGGGCGGCCCCGTGGGCGTGGAAACGCTGGCGGCAGGCCTTTCCGAACCGCGTGACACGATCGAAGAAGTAATTGAGCCATATCTCATTCAGCTTGGTCTGGTAGCACGCACCGCGCGCGGCCGTTGCCTTAACGATCGGGGCTGGACCCACTTGGGAATGAGCCCTCCAACAGCCCCTCAGAACGGGCTTTTCGATTCGGAAGGTTGAGAGCCACCGGCTTGATTCGGTTGGCAAAACCGTCGGGGAAATTTACATCTGGCCGCCCAGACAGTCCCGTTTCGGTACAACCCCATGGTTAGAAGAATAAATTAACCAGTTTTCCCGCCTTGGGACGTGAGAATAGCGGTTAACGCCGTTGTCCCGTTAACCGGACTCTGCGTTGTTTCTGGCAGATGGATCGCAAGTGTCGGTTCAAGACACTGCCGCGATCCAGGCAAAACAAAAGAGAGCAACCAGTATGTCCGTTCGGATGGCCCTTGCGAAACTGTCTGCCTGTGCAGCAGGCTGCGCTATCATCGGTGGCGGCGCCGTCCACGTGGCGGAAACGCAGTCAGCGAAGACCGAGTACCGCAAGGTCAAGATGGCCAAGACGGCCGTCCCGGCAAAGCCGGTGAAGCGCATCGTCCGCAAGGATGATCCGCGCACCACCAAGCGCGTGCGCAAGATCATCAAGCGCACCTGCTGCGACCAGCAGCAGGCCGCGATGGTTCCGCTGCCCGCCCCGTACATTCCCCCAGCTCCGCCCGCGTCCTATTCGGGCGGCGGCGGCGGCACCCCGGTTGTGATCGGCGGCGGCCCGATGGGCGGCTTCGGCGGCGGGTTCTTCGGCGGGTTCTTTGGCGGCGGCGGTGGAAGCAGCGGCGGCGGCAATGTCGTCATCAGTTCCACCACCAGCGGCGTCACGACGACCGGCGGTGTCACCACCACGGGCGGCGTTACCTCGACTTCCTCGTCGACCACGACCGGCGGTGTGACCTCGACCACGGGCGGATCGACTTCGACGACCACCGGCGGGGTTTCCTCCACCACCGGCGGCATCACCTCGACGACATCGTCCACCTCGGGCAACGTCACCAGCACGACTTCGGGCAATGTGACCAGCAGCACCTCCGGGAACGTGACGAGCAGCACTTCGGGCAACGTCACCAGCAGCACCTCGGGTAACATCACCAGCAGCACTTCGTCGTCTTCGTCTTCCTCGTCGTCCAGCTCTTCGTCTTCGTCGAGTTCGTCTTCCAGCTCATCGGGAGGAAACGACAACACCACCACCGGCGGGGCGACTTCGACCGGATCGTCGAGCAGCGGTTCCTCGTCTTCGTCGGGCTCTTCCTCGTCGACCACGGGCGGGGCGACCAGTTCCTCGTCGAGCACGTCCAGCTCGTCGTCGACGAGTTCCTCGTCTTCGGGCGGTTCGACGTCGACCACTTCGGGCGGCACCGACGTGCCTGCACCGCCGATGCTGATCCTGTTCGGCGCCGCAGCGGCCGCAATCGTCGGCCGTCGCCGGTTCGCGCGCGCCAAGGCGGCCTGAGCGCCGGTATAACGAACACATGGGGAGGGTGGCCGTGCAAACGGTGCCCATATGTGAAGGGCGGCGCCAGCAGGCGTCGCCCTTTTTCGTGAGCGTCTTGTATTGATTGCGGCGGGGCCGCGTGCCGCTCGTGCTTCGACAAGCTCAGCATGAGCGGGGAGAGGTAATCTTTCCGCTGCACCCGCTCAGCCTGGGCGGGGGAGAGGTAGTCTTTCCGTCGCCCCTGCTCAGCCTGAGCGGGGGGAGGTAGTCTTTCCGTCACCCCCGCTCAGCCTGAGCTTGTCGAAGGCCCGCCGGGCAAAAGAAAACCCCGCCCGGTTGCCCGGACGGGGTTTTCTTCAGCGCCAGAAAAAATCAGGCGGCCAGTTTGCGCAGCACGTACTGGAGGATGCCGCCGTTCATGAAGTACTCGACTTCGTTGGCGGTATCGATGCGGCACAGCGCGGTGAAGGTGAGCTTGGAGCCGTCGGCCTTGGTCACTTCGACCTCGACATCCTGCTGCGGCTTCAGGCTGGCCACGCCCGTGATGGTGAAGCTGCAATCGCCGTCCAGCGCCAGCGAGGTGCGGCTGTCGCCGTTCTTGAACTGCAGCGGCAGGACGCCCATGCCGACCAGGTTCGAGCGGTGGATGCGCTCGAAGCTCTCGACGATGACCACGCGCACGCCCAGCAGGTTGGTGCCCTTGGCGGCCCAGTCACGCGAGGAGCCGGTGCCGTATTCCTTGCCGGCCACGACCACCATCGGGGTGCCTTGGGCCTTGTACTTCTCGGCCACGTCGAAGACCGGGAGCACTTCGCCCTCGAAGCGGCTCATGCCGCCTTCGACGCCGGGGACCATTTCGTTGCGGATGCGGATGTTGGCGAAAGTGCCGCGCATCATGACGTCATGGTGGCCGCGGCGCGAACCGTAGGAGTTGAAGTCCGCCTTGGCGACCTGGTGCTCCATCAGCCACTTGCCCGCCGGGCTGTCGGCCTTGATCGAGCCGGCCGGCGAGATGTGGTCGGTGGTGATCGAATCGCCCAGCACCAGCAGCGGCTTTGCCTCGATGATGTCCGAAACCGGCGCCGGGGTCATTTCCATGCCCTCGAAGTAAGGCGGGTTGGCCACATAAGTCGAACCGGCACGCCACGAATAGGTGTCCGAGCCGACGACGTTGATTGCCTGCCAATGCGCGTCGCCCTTGTAGACGTCGGCGTAGCGGGCCTGGAACATCGCGCGGTCGACGCAGGCGTTCATGGTCTCATTCACTTCAAGATTGGTCGGCCAGATGTCCCTGAGATAGACATCGGCGCCGTCCTTGCTCTTGCCGATCGGGGTGGTGGTGAAATCTTCCACCACGGTGCCCTTCAGGGCGTAGGCGACGACCAGCGGCGGCGAGGCCAGGAAGTTGGCGCGCACGTCCGGCGATACGCGGCCCTCAAAGTTGCGATTGCCCGAGATCACGGCGCTGGCGACCAGGCCGTTCTCGTTGATCGCCTTGCTGATCGGCTCGGCCAGCGGGCCGGAGTTGCCGATGCAGGTGGTGCAGCCGTAACCGACAAGGTTGAAGCCGATGTTGTCGAGGTGCAACTGCAGGCCGGCCTTTTCCAGGTAGTCGGTAACGACCTGCGATCCAGGGGCGAGGCTGGTCTTGACCCAGGGCTTGGGCTTCAGGCCGAGTTCGTCGGCCTTCTTGGCGACGAGGCCGGCGGCGACCAGCACGCTCGGGTTCGAGGTGTTGGTGCAGCTGGTGATCGCCGCGATCATGACGTCGCCGTCACCGATGTCGAAGTCCTTGCCTTCCACCGGTACGCGCTGCGGGGTCTTCTTGTACGTGGTTGCCATGTCGGCGTTGAACACGTCGTCGACTTCGGGGAGCGCAACCCAGTCCTGCGGGCGCTTCGGCCCGGCGAGCGAGGGCACGACCGTGGCCATGTCCAGTTCGAGCGTGCTGGTGAAGATCGGGTCGGCGGCGGCCGGGTCGATCCAGAAGCCCTGCTCGCGCGCATAGGCTTCGACGAGGGCGATTTGCTCTTCCTCGCGGCCGGTGAGGCGCAGGTAATCCAGCGTCTTGTCGTCGATGCCGAAGAAGCCGCAGGTGGCGCCGTATTCGGGGGCCATGTTGGCCAGCGTCGCGCGGTCGGCAAGGCTCAGCGAGGCGAGGCCGGGGCCGAAATATTCGACGAAGCGGCCGACGACGCCGTGTTTGCGCAGCATCGACGTGCAGGTGAGCACGAGATCGGTGGCGGTGACGCCTTCCTGAAGTTCGCCGATCAGCTTGAAGCCGACCACTTCGGGGATCAGCATCGAGACCGGCTGGCCCAGCATCGCGGCTTCTGCTTCGATGCCGCCCACGCCCCAGCCCAGCACGCCCAGGCCGTTGACCATGGTGGTGTGGCTGTCAGTGCCGACGCAGGTATCGGGATAAGCGACGAGATCGCCGTTCTGGTCGGTCGAGGACCACACGGTCTTGGCGATATTCTCCAGGTTGACCTGGTGGCAGATGCCGGTGCCCGGGGGAACGGCATAGAAATTGTCGAGCGACTTGGAGCCCCACTTGAGGAAGTCGTAGCGCTCCATGTTGCGCTGGTATTCGATCTCTACGTTCTGCTCGGCGGCTTTGGGGTGGCCGAACTCGTCGACCATGACCGAGTGGTCGATGACCAGGTTCACGGGAACCAACGGGTTGATCTTGGAGGTATCGCCGCCGAGCTTGGCGATGGCATCGCGCATGGCGGCCAGATCGACCACGCAAGGGACGCCGGTGAAATCCTGAAGCAGTACGCGCGCGGGGCGGTACTGGATTTCCTCGCCAGTGACGGGGTTCTGCTGCCAGTCGACGATGGCCTTGATATCATCGGTGGAGACGGTGAATCCGCCGTCTTCGAAGCGCAGGAGGTTCTCAAGCAGCACTTTCATCGAGAAAGGCAGGCGGCTGACGTCGCCGATTTTCTCGGATGCTTTCTTGAGCGAGTAGTATGCGACGGCCTTGCCGCCGACGGTCATGGTGCTGCGGGTCCCGAGCGAGTCCTGTCCGACTTGGGTCATGGTGGGCTTTTTTCCCTTTGTCTGGGCCTGCCCGCTGCCTCCGGCGCTCCTGAACCGTGCTGCAGTGCGACAAGCGGTTTCGTCGGCTTGCGGATGCGCGCTCAGGGGTGGAAGGTCAAGTGTAGCGGGGGTTAGACTTAAGTGTGGTTTTGCGCACGCCTTGTGCCAATCCAGCAACCCAGAACGATCAAGGTGGTTCCCGCGATAACGCCGGGGCCAAGCGTCTCGCCGAAGATCAGCCAGCCCATCAGCGCGGCCCAGAGGAAGCCGGTATATTCCACTGGCACCAGCACTTGCGCCTCGGCGCGGGCGTACCCCCAGGACAGGAACAGCAGCGCGGTGGTGGCCAGCGCCCCCCCGGCGAGGGTCCAGTACAAAGTGGCCGTATCGGGCATAGTCCAGTAGAACGGCGCGAAGGTGAGGAAAATCAGCGCGAGGTTAAAGTTCTGGAACTGGGCGATCTCGATCGGGCCCGCGAGCAGCGCCTGCTTGCGCTGCAACACAAGGTTGAGCGCATAGAATATGGCCGAGAAAACGATGGCGATCGTGCCCTCGATCGCCTGAGGACCATATTCACCTGCGCCGAAACGGTCGGCACCGATGACCACCATGCCGACAAGCCCCAGCAGCGCGGCCAGGATTGCGCGCGGGTGGATCTTCTCGCCCAGCAGCAGCGCCGCGAAATAGAGCGCGATGATCGGCGCGAAGAACGAGATTGCCATGCCCTCTGCCATGGGAATGCGCACCAGTCCGTGGAAGAACAGCGCCGCCATCACCGACGTCACCGCCGAGCGCTGGAAATGCAGCCTGGCAACTTTGCGACTGGGCACCGGGCGGCCGGCTGCGAGCCACAGCGGCAGTGTCATCAAAGTCGCGAAGACATTGCGCAGCAGCAGCGCCGTAAGCACGCCCACGGCCAGCGAGGCGGCCTTCATCGCCGCGTCCATCACGCTGAAGGCGGCGATTCCGGCGATGACGGCCAGCACCGGCAGTAGCACTTGAGGGGGGCGGGAAGGCATGTGCATGACACCCCGCCTGTCGTCCCGTGCAAGGTTGTGCGCAAGCAATTCATGCCTGCGACATGTCGCATCCTTGAAGAGAAAGGCGTAAAAGGCCACATCGTGGCAACCTTAGGCGGACTTCGTGCGTCATCCTGAGGATATTCAATCGGGCAGGTTTCAAGGAAATATGGTGAGTTTCAAGCGGTTTGGTCCCGGCGTCGTCTCGGCGTTCACGATCCTGGCTCTCGGTGCGCAGTCTGCGCAGGCGCAGAAGATCAAGACCGAAATGCCCGAGGACCTGCTGCCCAAAAGCATCCCGAGCGCGGCGCCGACTTCGACGTCGAAGCGCGTTCCCGCGCCGGTTCCGGTTCCTCCGGCGCCTGTCACCTCGATGCAAAGCCCGGTGGGCACGCCGATGGTTTCCGTGCCGATGGTGCAGGAAACCGTGGTGGCCGAACCGGTGATGCCGTGGACGCTGGCGGATGCGCAGGGCCTGCTCAAGACCATCGAATATATCGGCAAGGAAGGGCTTATGCCCGCCGATTACCAGCCCGCCGCGCTGAAAACCGCTATTGCGGCCGGCGAAGGCGATGCGCTGGATGCCTTGGCGAGCCGCGTGTTCGGCTGGCTGATCGAGGATCTGCGCGATGGCCGCACGCCGATGACGGCGCGTGTGCAGTGGTTCGCGGTCGATCCCGATCAGGACGCGATGCCCACCGGGCAGATCATGGCGCAGGCCTTGGCCGATCATGACATTGCCGGCGTCGTCGACAAGCTGGCGCCGACCAACCCGGATTACGCCGCGCTCAAGACCGAGCTGAATGCCACGGCGATGACGAACAAGCCGCGCCGGGCGCTGATCCAGGCCAACATGGACCGTTGGCGCTGGCTGGCCCGCGATCTGGGCAGCGTTTACCTGCTGACCAACGTGCCAGAATTCCAGCTGCGTCTCGTGGTGAAGAACAAGATCCTGCGCAGCTACAAGACGGTGGTCGGCAAGCCCGGCCGCACCGCCACCCCGCAGTTGGCCGAAACGGTGAGCGCAGTGGTGTTCAACCCGACCTGGACAGTGCCGCAGTCGATCGTCAAGGGCGAGGGGCTGGGCGCCAAGGTGCTGGCCAATCCCCGGTGGGCGGCCGCCAACCACTACAAGGGCTACAAGGCGGAGAACGGCATGATCACCGTTGTCCAGCAGCCGGGGCCAAGCAACGCGCTTGGTCTCATGAAGATCGACATGCCCAATCCCCATGCGATCTACCTGCACGACACGCCTTCGAAGCAGTACTTCAATTCCGACGTGCGCGCCTTCAGCCACGGCTGCATTCGTACCGAGCGGGCTGTGGAACTGGGCATGACCATGGCGATCCTGGGCGCCCAGATGTCCGCCACCGACGCTGCCGAACTGTCGCGCGCGGGTGAGTACAAGAAAGTGGCGATGACGCGGACATTCCCCGTCTACCTCACCTACTTCACCTTCGCCCGCTCGATCGACGGCGAGTTGAAGCCGTTTGCCGACATCTACGAGCGCGATGCGCCGGTGCTCGCCAGCTTCAAGACCGCGCGCCAGCTCAAGACCACCCAGCGCGCCAGCGACGAGGCGATCATCCAGCTCGACAACCCGCTGTAAGGGTAACGCGGCGGCGATCTAAGCGGCGGCGCGCTTGTCCCGCGCCGCTGCGAGGGCCAAGTCGTCATCGCAGGTAAGGAGCATAGCCCGCGATGACCGACCAAAACGCCGACCGCATCGATGAGGCCACCGCCCGCATCGCCGACCTCGAGGCCGAACTCGAAGCCTCCGGCACGACCACGCGCGAGGCCGAGGCCTTGTCCCGCATTCGCGACTTGCTGCACGACTGGGTCGATACGGTCACGGCCGTGGTGGCGACGCCGGGCGTCGGGCGCGTGGTGCTGATCCATGACAACGGCGCGGAATCGCGCATCGTCTCGCCCGAACTGCCGTTCCTGCTGGCGGTGCCGGTGACTTTCGACGCCTGATCCCTCCCCGTCAGTCACATAGCGACGGGGCGGATCAAGCCCTCAGTGCTGGCGGATCACTTCCAGAAACGCATCGCCATAGGCGTCCAGCTTGCGCGCGCCGACGCCGCCGATCCCGCCCATATCCGCCAGAGACGAAGGCCGCGCCGCCGCCATTTCGCGCAAGGTCGAATCGTGGAATATCACATAAGGCGGCACCCCGGCCTCCTTCGCCAGTTCGCGGCGCAGTTCGCGCAGGGCCTCGAACAGCGGATCGTCGACCGGGTTCGATACCGCGTCGCCGCCCTTAGAACGGCGCTTGCGCTCGGCCTTGGGAGGCACGACGATCGCCACCGAAGCCTCACCCTTGAGGATCGCGCGGGCATCGCCGCCCAGCATCAGGCCGCCATGCTCGGTCGGCGTCAGGCTCCCCCGCGCCTGAAGCGCGCGCGCCAAGGCTTTGAGCAACGGTTTTTCATCCTCGGTCATAATGCCGAAGACGGAAAGCTGATCGTGCCCGCGTTGCAGCACGCGGTCGTCGGCAACGCCGGTCAGCACCTTTTCCAGATGGCCCAGGCCGTAGGACTGCCCGGTGCGATAGACCGCTGAAAGCAGCTTGCGCGCGGCGTCGGTC